>NZ_JAGRQY010000086.1:0-15321 GCF_018223905.1 Klebsiella sp. 28 | reverse complement strand
GGCTATTTGCATTCTAGGGTTGGAACTCATCCATTCTAATCCTTGATTCTTAGTCGGAAAAAAGCTGCTTCTGGTTGGATTTTTCTGTTTTTCACCACCCTGCGAAAATCTAACATTGGTTGGATTCTCAGTCGCGCCCTATCTCGCGTTAATCCAACTCTCCACCTTCTGCCTGCTTCAACAATGTCGGAATGTGCGGTCCATACTCGACCTTGCCTCGTCCTGCTCGAATACCACTGCCGACCTTGCGGGCTTCTTTGGAGTACAACGTCTTTGCACGGATGATGTCATAGCTGTAACCCCGACCTAACCGGTTGGACATCTTGATCAAGCCGTTGAGCCCTTCGGTATACCCATTGGTGATTGAGAACGGCGCATCCCAGTAGGCAAAGATGTCGTCGTAATGGTTGTGTACCGTTTTCACCAGTTTTTTGAAAGGCTCCATACCATAAGGCGGAAGGCTGTTCTCCCAAGCCTCAAAGGCGTTCTGAGCACTCTGCTTATCGGGTTCGTCGTAGATGCAGAAGAAGGCTTCCTTGAAGTCATAGGCCACGGCAAGTTCTGGGATCGCCTGCTTTACAACCTCCAGCGCCTTTTGCTCCGCGGGCGTCAGGTTGCCGGGCCGCTTCAGGGTTAGCCAGCGAATGGACTTTTTGACATAAATCCGATCTTCTTTGCTTAACTGTGCCTGATAGTTCTTGCGCTCCGCTTCCAGGGCTTCAGAGGCCATCTTGACGACATGGAACTTGTCGATCACCAGTTTGGCGTTGGGCAGATACTGAGCAAAGGAACGCTTGAAGGGGCGCCACATATCCGTACAGACCCATTCCACCTTGTCAGCATCCGGCAAATCCTTGAAGAAGGGCATCAGGTGCTCTTGAGTACGATGCTCCAACATATCAAAGACGTTGTTGGTTGCCAGGTTGGTGATTACACAGCGATACCCGCCGGCCAGATTCACTTCGTCGATTCCCATGATGACAGGGGTTTCGTAACGAACGGTTTGGGAGAGTTCCTCAATGAGATCGTGAGCGATGTTCTTGACGGTGTTCACCGCCACACCGGTTTGCTCGGCTAAAGCATGGAAGGTGGTTCCCAGGCACTGTTGCCGAATAACATCGACCAGCCGTTTGGTGGCTCGGCGTTTGTCATCCAGAAAACTCAACTCCGGTATGGACATTTTGCCGCACGACTCACAGCGAAAGCGCGGGCGCTGAACTTCAAGGCGGACGGGCTCCATGTACAGCGGCGTGTCCATGAACTTGTTTTTGCGCGTACCGTGTCTGTGCATAGGGATGTTGCAGTCCCCACATAACGGCACCTGGACCGTTACCGGCTCAGCAACTATCACAAGGCACTTGCCTTCGTGGCGCATATCGACCGGCTTGATGCCTGGCAGATTCAGCAGGTCGAGCATCGGCTTAATCCATACCCAGATCGATGTCTTTGCCTTCACGCAGCAGGTCATACACCATATCAACCAATGCGGTCATGCCCTGACGGTCAGACTTGAGCACCTGGGTTGCCAGCTTCTGATGACTGGACAAAGCACGAACAACCGCTTGCTGCACAGCACCGGGGAGGTTGCCTTTCATAGCCTGCTCACGGGTGTTGCTTTCCACCTGAGCCATGACGACATCGCTTTCACCGGTAATCGCTGAAATCTGATTAACGAAAGCAACCTGATCCTGGATCGGCGTCGCCTCACCAAACAGGCTGTTGAGCTTCTCGATAATCTCTTTGACGAATTTCGGCTTGTCGCCTGCCGCGCCACCACCGCCTGCACCTGCTGGTTGCAATACCGGGGTTTTGCCTTCGTCTTCTACGTCATCGGGTCGAGCATTGATGTCAAAGCCGGTGAGCACCAAGCCGGTCAAGTCCACCGTTTCCGGTGCTTCGTGTAATAGACGCTTTTGCAGCAGCTTGGCGAACGCGGCGAAGTTCTCCAGCTCCGGGTCGCCAAAATCAATCAGTTGGGCGATATAAGAGTAGGTACGACAAAAACGCCCCAAATCCGACTTAAAGCCAATCAGCGCCTTGATTTGCTCGGCGTACTCATCCTGATGGTGATCGGCAGACTTCATACCTGCCTCATCACCCTTAGCACGGGCCTTCTCAAAAGCCGCTTCCCAGGTCGCCATGCCATCACGCAGCATTTTCATCTTGTCGTTATACAAGGCCGTCGCTCCAGCAGTGGCGGCATACAGCGCCTTGTGCTGCGGCGATTTGGTATGGGTGATGTCCCGAATGGTCTTGAAGCGAGCTTCCTTGAACGCGGCCAAGTTCTTATCGTCGTATAGGCCGTGCTCGTCCAAGCGCTCCTTGATCTCGTAGACCACATTAAGGTCTTGCACTTCGTCGATGTGAGCACCCTTGTCATAGGTGGTAAAGGCCTGACGCACGTTCTCTGGGTCGTTCACAAAGTCGATGATAAAGACCTCGTCCTTACCGGGGGCCGTCCGGTTGAGGCGGGCGAAGGTCTGCACAATCTCCACATGGTTGGCGATTTTCTTGTCTACATACATGGCGACCAGTTTGGGCTGGTCAAAGCCTGTCTGGAACTTGTCGGCCACCAACATCACCCGGTATTCAGGGCGGTCAAAGGCAAAGCGCAAATCCTGCCCTTGGACATCCGGGTTCATGCTCTGCTCGGTGAACTCCTCGCTCTCATCGACGATAAACACATCGTCCTTAAACTCACCGTCATCCTGGTGCATCACCTGCTTGCCAGTCATCTTGCCGGAGAAGGCTACCAGTGAGTGAATAAAGCCGTACTCGCTGTGCTGCTCAATATAGCGGTCAAACGCCTTCTTGTAGCGAATGGCAGCGGCACGGGAGCTGGTCACGACCATCGCCTTGGCCTTGCCATCGAGCCGGTGCGCGACGTTCTTGGTGAAGTGCTCAACGATAAACTGCACCTTCTGGGTCACATTGGTGGGGTGCAATGACATCCACTGTGCCAGGGCGCGTTTGGCGGCCTTGCCGCTTACCCGCTTGCTGTCTTCAAGCTGCTTGGAAAGGTTGAAGGCCGTTTTGTAGGGCACATAGCCTTTCAGCACATCGAGAATGAATTTCTCCTCAATGGCCTGGCGCATGGTGTACAGGTGGAAGGCTTGTGGAGGGTTATCGTTCGAGGCTGGCCGGCTCGGGTCTGTTGGGCGACCGAACAGCATCAAAGTGGAGTGCTTCGGCGTACCGGTAAAGGCGAAATAGCTGATATTGTCCGGGCGGGCCCGGGACTTTTGCAGTTGTTCCAGCAATTCATCCACCGTCATGGTGGACATCTTGCCTTGTCCGCTCATCCCCAGCGCGGCTTGCAGCTTAGCGGCGGTAGAGCCGGTCTGCGAGTTATGTGCCTCATCAATGATTACCGCAAAGTTTTTCCCTTTCAGGGCTTTGTCAGTGATGATGGCTTCCATCGCGTAGGGGAAGGTCTGGATCGTGACCACCACAATCGGCGTGCCAGACAACAAGGCCTCCGAGAGCTGCTTGCTCTTGGACTTGGATGACTTCTGCCGGTCAATGGCGGCGATCACCCCAAACTGATGGTCAATCTGTTTCACCGCGTCCTGAAGCTGGCCGTCTAGCACATTACGGTCGGTTACAATGATCACGCTGTTAAATACCGAGTCGCCGTTATCTTCGCGCAGTTTCACCAAGTCATGGGCCGTCCAGGAAATGGTGCTGGTCTTGCCGGAACCGGCGCTGTGGTCACACAGGTAGGTCATGCCTGCGCCGTTTTCGCGGGCATCGGCCAGCATCTGGTTCACTGCCGTCCATTGGTGAAAGCGCGGGAAAATCAGGGTTTCTTTCTTCGACCAGTTACCCTGAATATCCACCACGTCCTTTTTCTCGACGTAGACAAAGCTATGGAAAATCCGCAGCCAGGCATCCGGCTGGCAGACCGCCTCCCAGAAGTAGGCTACCGGGTATTCCTGGGTACCATCGGCCTTAATCTCACCTGGCGGGTTACCTGCATGTACCGTGCCACTTTCGTCCTTGCGCCCCTTATTGAACGGCAGGAAAAAGGTGTTTTCTCCATCCAGCTTGGTCGCCATCATGATTTCAGAGTCGGACATGGCGAAATGTACCACCGCCCCACGCTTGAAGGTCAGCAATGGCTCTCGGCGTTTGGTCTGGGCGTCATACGGCAGGCGATCATTGCGGTACTGATCCATGGCCGCTTCGCAGGACTGGGTGAAGTCGGTCTTCAGTTCGACGGTTGCCACAGGCAGACCGTTGATAAACAGCACCAGATCAATGGCAAATTCACGGGCCGGGTGATACTTCAGCTCCGGCACCACGCGCAGGATATTGGCCTGGTAGCGCTCAATGACTGCTGCATTGCGCTTGTCTTCCGGTGCGGCCTCGGTCATCTCGATCAGGCCGCAACCGGCAATGGAAAAGCCCTGGCGCAACACCTGCATGGTGCCTTGTTTCTCCAGTGCTTTATCCAAGCGATCCATCAGCACTTCAAGGGTTTTGGCCCCGTTGAGCCGTTCCAGCTTGTCCCATTTTTCCTGCTGGCCGCTGGTTTTGATCCAGCTTTCCAGGTCTTCGGGGTACACCGCCCGCTCGGTGTCGTAGAACTTGGAATCACCCAGCTTCCAGCCCTGCTCTACCAACCGGTCGATGATGTATTGCTGGAAGTGTTTTTCCTGATGTGCTGCTGATTGCATTTATTGTTTTCCTCGCAAATCAATCTGGCCGGTGACAGCGGCGGTGATAAAGGCCGAGCGGCGCTCTTTGAGTAGGGTAATACTTTGCTCTGCCTTGCCAATCAGCGCATCAATACGGGCGGTTTCACGTTCGAGAGTGGCGGCGATGGTGGCTTGTTCTTTATATGGAGGAATTGGCAATGGCAAATTCTCCAGAACATTCATGCCTATGTTTTGTTGCGTTCCATAGCTCCAGTTCAGCGCAACACCGGCTTGAAACTCGGTTGAGCGCAATGCATATAGCAAGAATTTTGGTGCCGTCTCGGAATTGGCGCGGATAGCAGCAAGAGGAGACCATATGTTGAACTCTCGATTATCTTCAACCATGGCTGTGATTCCGGTTGTTGCACCTGATTTGACCATGTAAATATCGCCTTGTTGCGGCTTATACTTTCGTGAATAACGCTTATGGTCGGCTCGAGATATATATCCCCAAGCTTTGCTGAAATTGATTCTTCCGGATGACACGGCCTCGGCAGATATAAACACGATGCCATCCTGCGGTTCTGCCGGAACCGGGGTCTCATGAGGGCCATCTGTAATCGGAGTTGATAGCAAAAATTTTAGCGCTGGGATCGCCCAATGCTCCGGCACCTGCCCAATCCACTCAACGCCGGAATCCTTCATATTCACGTTGGGGTCTAGGCCCTTGGTGACAGCATGGGTAATCAGCGCCTGGCGCTTTTCCTTCAGTAGCTCGATAAAGCGGGTTTTCTTCTCGACAAGCGCATCAATACGGGCAGTTTCGCGGTCGAGGGCGGCTGCGATGGTGGCCTGCTCGTCAAGAGAAGGAGCAGCGACACCCTCATCAAGATATTGCTCAGAATCCAGATTTTGAATCCCTGTAGATTGCTTAATGGAACGTAGATTTATCTTGAGCGCATACATAGATGCCATTAGATAATTTAGCCATGCGGACTCGGCCATTTTTGACGGCTTTATAACTGCTACAAAGTTGGAGCAAACGGCAGGCTCTTCTCCCAGATAGCGCACATTTGCACCAACTAATGTTTGTGCACCGCCTCCTGACTTCTCAAGGAGAATGTCTCCTTTGGAAACTAACCGGCTATCTTGGTGTTCCTTGGTAATCTGCCGATACGTTGAGGGGTTATAAATGACAACGTTGTTATCCCTATCGAAATCTGCAACCCGAATACATAATGTATCCGAGCCATCTTCCAGTGGGTCATCACCCCAAACGCCATTCTGGCATTGGGATATTAAATGCTTCAGCCTTTTTACCTGCCAATGCTCCGGCACCTGCCCAATCCACTCAATACCGGAATCCTTATATGCGGGATATGCTCTGTACTGGCTCATTCGCTGGCCACCTCCGCCAGTAGCGCGGCAATCTCAGCTTCTACCTGCTTCAGGTCTTCATCAATATCATGCAGCTTGCGCGGCGGCTGGTACTGGTAGAAGAAGCGGTTGAAGTTGATCTCGTAGCCAACGCGGCCCAATTGACCATCCCTGGCATCGGTAAAGCTCTCATCCAGCCAGGCATCCGGCACATGAGGAAGCACTTCGCGAGCAAAGTAGTCGTCGATGTCCTCCAGATAAGGGACGTTCTCGTAATCAGTTAAATCAGTATCCGGCACCAGGTTGCCGTTGGCATCCGTGACCGGCTCGGCTTCCGGGTCTTTGTGACCAAAGGCGCTGATCAGCGCGGCGATAAATGTCTTGTTGGCCTTGACCTTGAGCTGCTTGGCTTCGTCGGACTTGATCGCGTCCTTGGCAAAGGTTTCTGCCCAGCCATAGGTCTGCGTTTGCCCGATCAGCGGCTTGAGGGCGTCGCGCCAGAATGCCTGATGCGCGTCAGGGAGCTTTTCCCAAGAGGGGTCGGCTTCCAGGCGCTCCATGCCCGCCTTATCCAGTTCCAGGGTCATCCGCAGCGGGCGCAGTACCCTGATACGGCGGTAGCCAAAGGTGCGGTAGTCGAGCATCCGGGAAAGCGCACCGGTTTCGCCTGCTGCGTAGATGTCCAGAATCTGGCGGCGCTGCTCATCGCTGACAATACGGCGCTTGTTGCCCTCGTTGCGGATTGAAGTCCACAGGTCGGTGGCGTTGATCAACTGCACCTTGCCTTTGCGCTCCTGCGGCTTCTTGTTGGACAGAATCCACAGGTAGGTGGCGATATTGGTGCGGAAGAACAGATCCGTTGGCAGAGCTACAATGGCTTCAATCAGGTCGTCTTCCAGCAACCAACGGCGGATTTCCGATTCGCCAGACGCGGCACCGCCGTTAAACAGTGGCGAACCGGACAGCACAATAGCGGCGCGGCCACCGCCGTTGATCGGCAGTTCTAGCTTGCTCGCCAGGTGCATCAAAAACAGCATGGAGCCATCGCTAATTTTCGGCAGGCCCGGCCCAAAACGGCCCAACTCACCTTTTTTGTGTTCCGCTTCGACGGCGGTTTTGTCCTTCTCCCATTTCTTGCCGAAAGGCGGATTGGACAGGCAGTAGTGGAAACGCTCACCGGCAAACTGGTCGTTGGACAGCGTGCTGCCCTGACGAATGTTCTTCGACAGATCTCGGCCAGGGTCGGACTCCAAACGGCGGATCAGCATACCGGCCACACAAACCGCATGGGTTTCCGGCTCCAACTCCTGCCCGTGCGGCACCAGCACTGGCGGGATCTTGTCGCGGTTACCGTAGTCGCCCACATGGTTCATGGCATCGGTGAGGAAGCCACCCGTGCCACAGGTCGGGTCATACAAAGTACGAATCAAACCGGGGCTGGCCTCAAACAGGGCATCATCCGGGTCAAGCAGCAATGCGGTCGCCAGGTGAACGATGTCACGCGGCGTCATGAAGTCCTCGGCCCCTTCATTTACCTCGGCACCAAAGCGGCGAATCAGGTGTTCGTAGATGTTACTCATCACCCGATCCGGCACCACATCAGGGTGCAGGTCGATCTTGGCGAAGTTCTGGCATATCTTGTATAGCAAGCCAGCCTTCTCCAGTCGGATCACGGTATTGCCGAACTCGAACTCCTCGAAGATAGCGCGGGCGTTATCTGAAAACAGGGCGATGTAGTCTTCCAGATTGCGGCGCGTCTTGGTGCTACCCAAGGTGCCAAGGGAGTATTCGGAGGTGTTGTAAAATGGGTAATCAGCGGTTGAGCGCAGAATGGTGTCCAGCTCAACATCGGCATCCTTGAAAGCGGCGTATGCCTCTCTCACCGCCTCGCGGGTCGGCTCCAGAGCACACTCCAGGCGGCGCAGCAAGGTAAACGGCAAGATGATCTTGCCAAAGTCAGTATGCTTGAAGTCCCCCCACAGGTCTTCCGCGTTCTTCCAAATAAAGTCAGCCTGTGAAGCTGCCGATCCCGTAAATTCGTTCATTCTGGACTCCAACCACATTTTGCACAAAACAGTACAATTCCAAGCGAATGATTGTCAACCAGCTTTTGCACAAAAGGGGATGGATTTCAATTCTTGGCTAAATCTGCGATCCTACCTCAGAATGCAAATAGCCAAAAAATGAAATAATTGAAGTGAAATACATTGAAAGGGATGAAACAAGAGTATTACCAGACATCCCTGAAAACGTCATAGCTGCCTGTCAGACTCTTCAGGTGAAGCTGGATTCTGTTAAGAATAATCCATTTTTGGAAATTAGTTTGATTTATGGATTTCTTGATACTTTTGGCGAGTTTGCATCAACCTTTACAGTATGTCAGAAAGGTTGCAGCGCCTGTTGCAAAATAGGTGTCGAAATGACGGCATTAGAAGCAAGTTTTATAGAAAAAAACACATCCCACAGAATTGTATCTAACAAGCAAAGAAAATTAAAAACCAATACAGATTGCCCATTTTTAATTGATGGAATCTGCTCCATATATGAATATCGACCTTTCAATTGTAGAACCTTTTTCACAGTAGATAACCCTAAGTACTGCGAAACACCAAACGAACCTCATAGGACATATGGGAGTTTAGGTGGTCAAGACATAAATATAATTTATCAGTTTCGAAAATATATTGACCATCTAAATGGGAAGAGGAAGAAGAGTGATATCAGATTCTTCTTTGGGAATCATAAAGGAATAAAATAGCCAGGCATGGAAATATTTCAGTCCAGTTCTGCTGGCTGCGCGGGATCTGGCCTGGTAATATGGACCTGATTTTTTAGAAGAGAGGTTGTTTATGCCAGGGGAAATATATTCGTACCAGGTTATTACCGATACAACTGAACGCCTGCTCAATCAGTATGTAGCTGATGCACAAGCTAGCCCTGAGAGATCTGAAGCGTTGGTGGCAGCTTTTAATGGTGCATTTTGGTTGTGGTATCAACTCACCAGAGATTCAGATAATCCTGACAGAGATGCTGACGGAACACGTTTCATGGATCTCATACCTGAATTTCCAGAGCAATAGGCCGGGTCTGCGGCCTGTTTTTACGCCCCTCATTTAATTCCCCGCGCGGTTAGACATTCAGGTGATTGCGTCCAGTTCTGCTGGTAGCGCGGGATCTGGCTTGGTATACTAATCACACAATATCTATTCCCCATTCATAATCAGGTGAATCATGTTCAATAATGATTTTCTGTTTTATGCACCTATCTGTATAGGTGTAGGCATAGTTGCCTATTTTCTATTTATTAAAAAGAACTAATGTCGCGCCAGTGGCCTTTCTACTACTCCTCATTTAATTCCCAGCGCAGTTAGACATTCAGGTCATTCCGTCCAGTTCTGCTGGCTGTGCGGGATCTGGCCTGGTAAAATTAATGAATTGGTAGGAAAAGGAATATCCTATGACGACAGTTTTCAGGTTGATGGTTGCTTATCAGAAAGAAGACTGTTCTCGGAAGGAGCGTTATCTTTCTGCTTCTTCTCTTCCGTGGCCGGAACGTTATCAACGAAAGCCATTAATGCGACGATCACCCCGTGACCGGACGTTATTCAAGATAGCTGACAGGGATCTCCGCTATAAAAAGCGTGGCAGATATGCAAGACCAGAAACGAGTATGGTCATGCCGTTCAGTCTTTGTAGCAAGGCATAAACTCATCAGTCAGACCGTGCCAGCGGCATTTTTTATGCCCCTCGTTTAATTCCCGCGCCCACCTGGACGATCAGGTGATTCTGTCCAGTAAAAGAAGACATCATCGGGTTCATCTGCAATAAACAACAGATACACAAAAAATGCTTTTCTCCCTGGACATTTCGGCACTATCGGAATAAATGTCCAGAAAATATTTTGCTTGGTCGTATTTATTATTCTTGCACAAATACCCCAGCCTGTGCCGGGAGGTGAGCACTGACAGATGTTACCTGCCATTTCCCTTCAGCAGCGCCACCGCCTCATCGCCTGGCATCTGGAACTGCACCCGGTGCCGTGCCGCGACATCGAGCGCAAACACTTTCGTGTAGACCTCCGTCGAGCTGATCGACTTGTGTCCCATCAGGCTCTGCAGCACCTTCAGCGGGATGCCGGCATACAGCATGTGCATCCCGTAGCTGTGACGGAACGTGTGCGGGGTAACCGGTACCGAAAACGTCACCCCGTCGGCGGCAGCCGCATCAACGGCTTCACTTATCCAGGTCCGGACCGTTCTGTCGGTAATTTCCCAGATGCGTGCCTTCTCGGTTCTGCCTGTGCGTTTATTACGGCGCTCCAGCGGAATTTTAAGCGTGGCCACCATCATCTCCAGCTGGCTGACATAGTTCGCATCGGAAAGCGGAACGATACGATGAGGCTGGCTACCGGCCGGAGCTCGGCCGGCCGTTCTGGTGGCTTTTTCGGTCCGCTGCTTGAGCGTGGCCAGCTGCACGAACGGGTAGGGCGCCGTCAGCGAAAAATCACTCCGGGTCAGCGCCAGCGCTTCGTTAATTCGGGCGCCGGTGTTCCACAGGGTGGCCAGCAGCATCTTGCGGTGCAGATCGGGCACGTAGTGGAGCAGGGCGCTCACTTCCGGCGCCAGCAGGTATTTAGGCAGCTCGTCCTGAACGAGCGCCATCTGTCGCAGGGCCAGCGCGGCCGGGTAATCGATGGCCACCGGCAGCTGCGCGGCCGAAAATGAAACGCCCTGGCCTGGTATTGCCGGTATCATTATTTATTGCCCCCGGTGGAGAGGTATTGCACTGTAAGTCGTGCCAGGGCCTTCTGCGCGTAATCCTCGCCCGGGAGCACACTGATTTCTCCCCGGCGTTCCATCTCGGCGCCGATAGCGCTCAGGGTCGTAGTTACCGGCAGCAGGCGGCGCAACAACAGGGCGTGCCCGCATGCGGAACGGATACGTTCGGCAAACGCATCCTCATCGCGGGAGTATGCGCCGGGCGCCGGTCGTTCCCGGCCGTCCTTTTCCGACTGCAGTTCCTGGCACAGCGTCAGCAGCTCAACGATCTCACTGGCTGCATAAACAGCCATCAGGTCATGGTTCATTCCGGCTTATCCTGATTTGCCAAACAGCTGAGGCAGTTCATCAAACAACATCACATGACGGGTGCGCTTGCCGCGAAAAATACGCCTCATCATCGGCGTGAAATCCGCAGGCTCCCAGCCATAGGGCCACGTATAGTAAATCCCTACCTGCAGCGTGCTGTCGCGTCGTTCTGGTCCGGCAACTATACGCCTGACCTCCCTGTTCAGCGCCTCACCGCGCAGACCGTACTGGCCCAGGTAGCGGCGCAGCCGCATTCTCGGCATCCGCGGATCGGATTTCACGTAAGCATTAATATCCATATGCTGGGTGGCGGTGAGGATATTCATGCCGTACTTGCGCATGGTGCTGAAAGCGGTGGCCATCACGTCCGCTTCTGTCCGTGGTTCATCATCGGTTCTGTTCATCTGGGTTGTTGCGTGGTCCGACCGTCTAAGCTGACGCGGTATCATCCTGCAGCGACCGGAAGACAAGCAGGGCGTCCGTCCTGGAGAGTAGCTCGGTACAGTCCCCGCGCTGCGGGTTAATCTCTTCATCAATGGCCTCGTTATACTGCATGCGCAGCCGCCATCCCGTCACGGGAGGCGCGTTCTGTATGGCCAGCACCATCCCTTCCGGCGACAGCAGTTCACGGAGGGTGTAGCAGGCGCCAATCCGGGTCGAATCCCGCAGCCACATCACGGGGTACTCACTGACCAGCTGGTCATACACACATTCCGGCGTATGGAAATAATTCCCGTCCGCCCTGCATAAATTACACATTCGCGTTCCTTGTATTGAGAAACCCCGTCAGGCCAGGTCTGTCATAAAACGGCCAGGCTCAAAAGGCCAGCGCCTGTCGCCCTGCGAGTACACCTCGATCCACGCCAGTGTCCCGTGCTCAAAATACAGGTGATAACCGTCATCGGCACTGAGGGTCAGCATCCCGTCAAAACAGGTATCGGTTCGCGTACCGTCACCCATCCAGCGAAGCAGGCGGCCTTCAGCGGAAATCTCGTAAAATTCACACTCGCAGTCCAGGTCGTCGGTCTGAAAGTCCGTCCCGGTGACTCCGTCAGGCATCCGGTACCGGAATCTGACCGTATCAAACATTCCCATAATTTTGCTTCCTTAAATTGCTTAAAAATCCCGCCCCGTCGGTTGTCAGTTTGCGCTAGTCGGGGCTGTCTCCCGGCGTTCACCGGTCAGCTCCCAGGCTCTGACGGCGCGCGCATAATCCGCCGTCGTCACACGCAGACTCATCGCCTGGCACTCCAGCTGCACTACATGACCGGTCCGGGAGGTTTCCACACACCGGTTCGTCAGGCTGCGGCCGTTGGCAATGTC
Source organism: Klebsiella sp. 28 (assembly GCF_018223905.1). NCBI lineage: Bacteria > Pseudomonadati > Pseudomonadota > Gammaproteobacteria > Enterobacterales > Enterobacteriaceae > Klebsiella > Klebsiella sp. 28. The sequence continues at coordinate 2,894 of NZ_JAGRQY010000086.1, read as the reverse complement.
ATCAGCCAGATCCGGTGCGGACACATAGCTTTCGTAAAGAATCGTTCCGGCGATGGCCAGTCCTGCCACCAGAACGGTGTACAGAACGAGCGCAATAGGTTCGGTTGCATATGCCTTCCCTTTAATTAATGCCCCGCCCGATAATACCGACAGGGTAATGCTTTACGCGGCACTGTTTAGGGAGTAATTACCCCATCAGCAATCATCATGAGAGCAATTATCACTGCACTGATAATAACCATCCTTATAGCCACGCTGTTAAATTACCGAATGGCCGTTTCGCGATGATCCGACTTTCTGTCGTATAACAACTTTCCGGAAGTGTACCATGCGCACGGAATAACCACACCGCCCTTTTATGGGGGTGAGCGGGCGGTCGCGGGGCAGGGGTATGACACAACATATAGCGTCATCAGCAGCTGAATACACCGCTACATCTTGTGTCAGGGGGCCGCTGAGCCCCGGAGAAGGAAAAGAAGATCCGGAACAACCTTTTTTCGGATCTCAAATGACGAAATAATTAATACCGAAGAAAATTCAATAATCAATAGTTAAAAACTATAAAAGGTGGGGTGAGAACAAAACTTGCACAACTTAACGATTTAACGTAGTCTATAAAGCATGAAATCGAAAAGGAGGTTTTATGAACACATCAACTCAAAAACGAAACGGTAATGATCGTTCCTCCACTATGCATAATTTTTTGGACAACAGCATTGCTGCAGAGCGTCTTGAGAATTTTTTTCAGGATCTGGTAGAGGAAGTTCGGTCAGGTAAAACACCGATTGCTCCTGAAAGTATGGGGAATACCGATGCGGTTTTTACCATGGATGTCATCCTGAAGTTACTTGAAAATCGCGCAGTTAACAGCCTGACGCCTGAAAAAAAACGTCAGCAGCGACGTTTACACAGTAAGGCCCTTTTCCTTCAGAGACTGGAAAATGACGGCGGGGTTTACACCTCAGCTAAAGCTGCAGAAATGGTGGGCAAGAGTAAACCCACAGTTAAAACCTGGAAAGATACCGATCAGTTACTTGCTCTTGATATTGACGGTGAGTTTTACTACCCGGTGTTTCAGTTTACTGATGAGGAAGGGATCTCGGACAAAGGCGTGCTCCGGGGTGTGGCCGAACTGCTGACTATGCTGAGCAGCTTCAGTGACCGAATGAAGTATTCTTTCTTTATGGAACAGAGAAATACTGTCCTGGATGGGCTGAACCCTGCAGGGCGTTCGTTTACCGTCGCCGAGGTTCTGAAAGGCAATCCGGATGAAAAAGTGATGAATGAATTACGCCGGCTGGCTCGCAACTATGGCACACAGAACGCCGTTTAATGAAAGGGGGTGCTTGCCCCCCCTTTATCAATTATTCCTCAACAGGAATTCCCAGGTCATAAACAAGAATATCTGCCGCTTCCTTACCCTGATACTCAAACTGACTGAGACTTGTCTGGCTCCGGGTTATGGCCATCCCGGTTCCGGCCGGATCGTCATGCCATAGCACAAGGCATGGGTCACTGGTGACATTTGACGGAAACTCCATTCCATCAAACCCTGCTGAATGAACTTTTTCAGCCAGTTGATGAGTCACTGCACGTGTTGAAGTTGTTACATCATTCAACCTTAAATCACTGCATTTAATCAGCTTACTGACCTGAAGGACCCGAATATCTTTCTCAATGACTACTGTACCCATTATGTAATTATCGAGATCTGATTCCCTGAGCCCTGTTTTATGCTGAAAAACTTCCTTCATTGCCGTGTCGGGAGTTTTGGCCACGTACATAGAGCCATTCTCACCATCATTAAGACTGTAACGGCAATCCTCGCCATTACGATTGAAAAAGACACTGCTTCCGCCGTGACTACCGAGCTGAAGCCGGAACACCTCAGTTCCTGATGGCACAGTCATTCCGCACCGCTGGAGCTGTTCGTCCTGTAACTTCCCGATTTTATCGAGAGATGCCACGTCCTGTTCATTCATGCCTGCATTTAGAGAAGTTTCAACAGTCTGATTAACTTCGTCGTTTGGGTTTACCCCTGATTTTGAACTCATATTTTCCACCACCTTTCATATAAGGATTAACATAAGCCATAGGCTTAATCTCCATCGTTTTGATGTTTTGTCCCCCGGACAGAATGCCCGGCTGGACGATGTATCTGTCGCTGTGCTGACAGACCCTCAAAGCATAAACGATTGAGAATGTTAAACAACGGCTTGTAATGCACAGAGGGGCAGAAAAATTACGGTATAGGGGGACTACCATTCATAAAAGAAGACGTGCGGATCCGCTTAAGACAATTTTCGGATCTGCACGGCGGGAAACGCGCAAAGGATATGATAATCAAGCCAAGTACATAAAATCATACTGAATGTGATATTTTTCATTAATTATAAAATCATATCTGATATGATGTTTTCTAAATGTGATGTAAATTATACGAAGTATGATTTTTGATTAAACCGGACATGTTCAGACGGAGTGTGCAGGATGTATGAAGATATGTTGTTTTCGCTCAGCTATGAGCAGATGACGCAGATGGCAGAAGAGGAAATAAAGCAATGCGATTTTCGCAGGGATGGCACCCATTATGTCTGGGAAGTGAACAAGGCTCATGACATCCTCCGCTTCTGGTATCTCCTGGCGCTGCGCGGACACACTGGCCTGGCCACAACACGGGTCGAAGCAGACTATAAACGGCTTAAAACGCTCATTTCCCAGAGGAATGAGGGACAATGATGCGGGAAAAATCCCGACGTCCGTCGCCGCTGCAGCGCCGGGTGCTGATTGTGCTGGCCGCCCTCGATGCAAAACGTCCGGGGCCGGTGGCGACGCGGGATATCGAGCGGGTGCTGGAGCAGGGCGGGGATGCCCCGGTGTACGGGCCGAACCTG
>NZ_JAGRQY010000085.1:0-15815 GCF_018223905.1 Klebsiella sp. 28 | reverse complement strand
CTCCTGCCACTCGAATTATTCAGGTTCATCAGATCCATCAGCCCGCTGTAGACGCGGATGCAGCCGTTGGCCATGGCGAAGGCGTTGACATCCTTGGTCTCATAGACCTTGTAGTTCACGGGCTGACCATTGATGTTATCGCCCAGCGCAGCCGCGATTTTGTTCAGCCGCTGGCTGTATTCACTGTTGGCCGGGGCGATTTTCGCTTTGGCGTCCATCTCTTTACAGGCCTGGTCGCTTAAGGTTTTCACCTGCGCGTCGCTGAGAGAGTATGCCTGGAAGGCTTCGGCGCCTGAGCTGAGCAGACCGTTGGAGTCCATGTTCTGACATCCGGTGAGGGTTGCTGCGATCCCAAGAGCAAGTACGGTTGAGCGAATTTTCATTTTTATCTTCCACAATCTTATGGTTGTTTATCCGAAAATACGGCGACGGCAGGGAACCGTATTCTGCGTAAATTATAAAGAGTATCGCAGGATGCGGGCGAGCGGATTCCGGCGTAGCACAACCTGTTCCAGAGATTTCTTAAAGGGCAAAAGGATGCTCCATGTACATGACTTGTCGCTTGGGTTACATTGTTCACACTTTTTTCCGGCGTAGCCCAAAACGCGCTCTCGTCAAGTCGTTAAGGGCATGGCCTTCAACAGTCCGAACTGGAGTCAAAATGTCCTCACGTAAAGAGCTTGCTAACGCTATTCGTGCGCTGAGCATGGACGCTGTACAGAAAGCCAAATCCGGCCACCCGGGGGCCCCGATGGGTATGGCTGACATTGCCGAAGTGCTGTGGCGTGATTTCCTGAACCATAACCCGAACAATCCGGCCTGGGCTGACCGTGACCGTTTTGTGTTGTCAAATGGCCATGGTTCGATGCTGATTTACAGCCTGCTGCACCTCACTGGCTACGATCTGCCGATTGAAGAGCTGAAAAACTTCCGCCAGCTGCACTCCAAAACCCCGGGTCACCCGGAAGTCGGCTACACCGCAGGCGTGGAAACCACCACCGGTCCGCTGGGCCAGGGTATCGCTAACGCGGTCGGGATGGCTATCGCCGAGAAAACCCTGGCGGCGCAGTTCAACCGTCCGGGACACGATATCGTCGACCACTACACCTACGCCTTCATGGGCGACGGCTGCATGATGGAAGGCATTTCTCACGAAGTGTGCTCCCTGGCCGGTACCCTGAAACTGGGTAAACTGGTGGCGTTCTATGATGACAACGGCATCTCCATCGACGGCCACGTTGAAGGCTGGTTCACCGACGACACCGCGAAACGCTTTGAAGCCTACGGCTGGCACGTGGTGCGCGGCGTGGACGGTCACGACGCTGACGCCATCAAACGCGCGGTAGAAGAAGCGCGGGCGGTCACCGACAAACCGTCCCTGCTGATGTGCAAAACCATCATCGGCTTCGGTTCGCCGAACAAAGCCGGCACCCACGACTCCCACGGCGCGCCGCTGGGCGACGCCGAAATCGCCCTGACCCGCGAAGCGCTGGGCTGGAAACACGCGCCGTTTGACATCCCGTCTGACATCTATGCCCAGTGGGATGCCAAAGAAGCCGGCCAGGCGAAAGAAGCCGCATGGAACGAGAAGTTCGCTGCCTACGCCAAAGCCTTCCCGCAGGAAGCAGCCGAATTCACCCGCCGTATGAAAGGCGAAATGCCGTCTGACTTCGACGCGAAAGCTAACGAGTTCATCGCGAAGCTGCAGGCCAACCCGGCGAAAATCGCCAGCCGTAAAGCCTCGCAGAACGCCATCGAAGCCTTCGGCCCGCTGCTGCCGGAATTCCTCGGCGGCTCCGCAGATCTCGCGCCGTCCAACCTGACCCTGTGGTCCGGCTCTAAGCCGATCAACGAAGACGCTGCCGGGAACTACATCCACTACGGCGTGCGCGAGTTCGGTATGACCGCTATCGCCAACGGTATCGCGCTGCACGGCGGCTTCCTGCCGTACACCTCCACCTTCCTGATGTTCGTGGAATACGCGCGTAACGCGGTACGTATGGCCGCGCTGATGAAACAGCGTCAGGTGATGGTCTACACCCACGACTCGATCGGTCTGGGCGAAGACGGCCCGACTCACCAGCCGGTAGAGCAGGTGGCTTCCCTGCGCGTGACCCCGAACATGTCCACCTGGCGTCCGTGTGACCAGGTTGAATCCGCGATTGCGTGGAAATATGGCGTGGAGCGTCAGGACGGCCCGACCGCGCTGATCCTCTCCCGTCAGAACCTGGCGCAGCAGGAGCGTACCGCAGAGCAGCTGGCGAACGTGGCCCGCGGCGGTTATGTGCTGAAAGATTGCGCCGGCCAGCCGGAGCTGATCTTCATCGCCACCGGTTCAGAAGTGGAGCTGGCGGTTGCCGCATGGGACAAACTGACTGCCGAAGGCGTGAAGGCGCGCGTGGTTTCCATGCCGTCCACCGACGCGTTCGACAAGCAGGATGCGGCTTATCGCGAATCCGTACTGCCGAAAGCCGTGACCGCGCGCGTTGCCGTGGAAGCGGGTATCGCTGACTACTGGTTCAAATACGTTGGCCTGAACGGCGCTATCGTTGGCATGACCACCTTCGGTGAGTCTGCGCCGGCTGAGCAGCTGTTCGAGGAGTTCGGCTTCACCGTTGATAACGTGGTCGCTAAAGCGAAAGCGCTGCTGTAATCGCTGGCACGGTGCGGGCTGATGCCCTCACCCCACCCCTCTCCCACAGGAGAGGGTGCAAACACCAAAACGGTAACCCCTGGGTTACCGTTTTGCTTTTATCTCGCCACCCGGCTTTTTTGTATCTGCTATTCCTGAACCATGTAATACGGTTGTAAATTATTCCAGCAAAAATGTGATGTGAGTCATATAGCTGGTTTATTGCGCTGGACAAACATTCCTTTTATTCCTCATTTCGCTTATTCTAGCTGAAGCGTTTCAGTCGTTTAAATGTTCGACAATTAATCAATCAGTCGCAGTTTGCAGCTGGTAAGGTTCCCCTCAGAGCGTTGCTGGATTACTCTGTCAGCCACCTCATAACAGGGACAGCCTTGCAGGAGATCTATGACCATTCGCATCGCGATTAATGGCTTCGGTCGCATTGGACGCAACGTGGTTCGTGCTCTATATGAATCCGGGCGTCGTGCGGAAATCACCGTGGTGGCAATCAATGAGCTGGCGGATGCCGCGGGCATCGCGCATTTATTGAAATATGACACCAGCCATGGCCGTTTCGCCTGGGATGTCCGTCAGGAGCGCGAGCAGCTGTTTGTTGGCGACGATGCCATCCGTCTGCTGCATGAGCCGACCATTGCGGCGCTGCCCTGGCGCGAACTGGCGGTGGACGTCGTGCTTGACTGTACCGGGGTATACGGGAGTCGTGAACACGGTGAAGCCCATCTTCAGGCGGGGGCGAAAAAAGTGCTCTTTTCCCACCCCGGCGGCAACGACCTCGACGCGACGGTGGTGTACGGCGTAAATCAGGATGAACTTCGCGCCGGGCATCGCATCGTCTCCAACGCCTCCTGCACCACCAACTGCATTATTCCGATCATTAAACTGCTCGATGACGCCTATGGCATTGAGTCCGGCACCGTCACCACCATTCACTCGGCGATGCATGACCAGCAGGTGATTGACGCTTATCATCCGGATCTGCGGCGTACCCGCGCGGCCAGCCAGTCGATCATTCCGGTGGATACCAAACTGGCGGCAGGGATCACCCGTATTTTTCCGCAATTTAACGACCGTTTTGAAGCGATTGCCGTGCGGGTGCCGACGATTAACGTGACGGCAATTGACCTGAGCGTGACGGTGAAAAAACCGGTAAAAGCATGTGAAGTCAACCAGTTGCTGCAAAAAGCAGCACAAGGTGCATTTCATGGTATAGTTGACTATACGGAATTACCGTTGGTCTCGACAGATTTTAACCACGATCCGCACAGCGCCATCGTCGATGGTACGCAAACCCGGGTCAGTGGCGCGCATCTGATCAAAACGCTGGTCTGGTGCGATAACGAATGGGGCTTTGCTAACCGAATGCTCGACACGACGTTAGCGATGGCGGCTATTGGTTTCAGGTTCGACGCGTAAACGTCGACAAAACTTTATGAATCAACGAGAGGATTCACCATGTCTGTAATTAAGATGACCGATCTGGATCTGGCTGGTAAACGCGTTTTTATCCGTGCGGATCTGAACGTACCAGTTAAAGACGGGAAAGTAACCAGCGACGCACGTATCCGTGCATCTCTGCCGACCATTGAACTGGCGCTGAAGCAGGGCGCGAAAGTCATGGTTACTTCTCACCTGGGTCGTCCGACCGAAGGCGAGTACAACGAAGAATTCTCTCTGCTGCCGGTTGTTAATTACCTGAAAGACAAACTGTCCAACCCGGTACGCCTGGTTAAAGACTACCTGGACGGCGTGGAAGTGGCTGCCGGTGAACTGGTGGTGCTGGAAAACGTTCGCTTCAACAAAGGCGAGAAAAAAGACGACGAAGAACTGTCTAAGAAATACGCTGCGCTGTGCGACGTGTTCGTGATGGACGCTTTCGGTACTGCGCACCGCGCGCAGGCTTCCACCCACGGCATCGGCAAATTTGCTGACGTGGCGTGCGCAGGCCCGCTGCTGGCCGCTGAACTGGACGCGCTGGGTAAAGCGCTGAAAGAGCCAGCTCGTCCGATGGTCGCTATCGTTGGTGGTTCTAAAGTGTCCACCAAACTGACCGTTCTGGATTCCCTGTCTAAAATCGCTGACCAGCTGATCGTGGGCGGCGGTATCGCTAACACCTTCGTTGCCGCTCAGGGCCACAACGTCGGTAAATCCCTGTACGAAGCAGATCTGGTTGATGAAGCCAAGCGCCTACTGGGCACCTGCGATATCCCGGTTCCGACCGACGTTCGCGTAGCGACCGAGTTCTCCGAAACCGCAACGGCAACCCTGAAGTCTGTTAACGACATCAAAGATGACGAGCAGATTCTGGACCTTGGCGACGTTTCCGCACAGAAACTGGCTGAAATCCTGAAGAACGCCAAAACCATCCTGTGGAACGGCCCGGTTGGCGTATTCGAATTCCCTAACTTCCGTAAAGGGACTGAAATCGTGGCTAACGCTATCGCGGACAGCGAAGGTTTCTCCATCGCCGGCGGCGGTGACACCCTGGCAGCGATCGACCTGTTCGGCATCGCTGACAAAATTTCCTACATCTCCACTGGCGGCGGCGCATTCCTTGAATTCGTCGAAGGCAAAGTCCTGCCGGCAGTAGCGATGCTCGAAGAGCGCGCTAAGCAGTAATTCAGTTCAGGCGGGGAAACCCGCCTGTTTTTCAGCGCGCTTAAGGGCTCGCGAACCTTCTTCAACGGTCGAAGATACAGATACAGGACTAAGTAACATGTCTAAAATTTTTGATTTCGTAAAACCGGGCGTCATCACTGGCGACGACGTTCAGAAAGTGTTCCAGGTAGCGAAAGAAAACAACTTTGCACTGCCGGCGGTAAACTGCGTAGGTACTGATTCCATCAACGCCGTTCTGGAAGCTGCAGCGAAAGTTCGCTCTCCGGTTATCGTTCAGTTCTCTAACGGCGGCGCAGCGTTCATCGCAGGTAAAGGCGTGAAAACTGACGTTCCTCAGGGTGCTGCTATCCTCGGCGCTATCTCTGGCGCCCACCACGTGCACCAGATGGCTGAACACTACGGCGTGCCGGTTATCCTGCACACTGACCACTGCGCGAAGAAACTGCTGCCGTGGATCGACGGCCTGCTGGACGCCGGTGAAAAACACTTCGCCGCTACTGGCAAACCGCTGTTCTCTTCCCACATGATCGACCTGTCTGAAGAGTCCCTGCACGAAAACATCGAGATCTGCTCTAAGTACCTGGCTCGCATGGCCAAAATGGGCATGACCCTGGAAATCGAACTGGGCTGCACCGGCGGTGAAGAAGACGGCGTGGATAACAGCCACATGGACGCTTCCGCCCTGTACACCCAGCCGGAAGACGTGGATTACGCCTACACCGAGCTGAGCAAAATCAGCCCGCGCTTCACCATCGCCGCTTCCTTCGGTAACGTACACGGCGTGTACAAACCAGGTAACGTAGTTCTGACCCCGACCATCCTGCGCGACTCTCAGGAATATGTTTCCAAGAAACACAACCTGCCGCACAACAGCCTGAACTTCGTGTTCCACGGCGGTTCCGGTTCTTCCGCTCAGGAAATCAAAGACTCCGTCAGCTACGGCGTGGTGAAAATGAACATTGATACCGACACCCAATGGGCAACCTGGGACGGTATCCTGCAGTATTACAAAGCGAACGAAGCTTACCTGCAGGGCCAGCTGGGCAACCCGAAAGGCGAAGACCAGCCGAACAAGAAATACTACGACCCGCGCGTATGGCTGCGTGCTGCCCAGACTTCCATGGTGACTCGTCTGGAGCAGGCATTTAAAGAGCTGAACGCGATCGACGTTCTGTAAGAAAAATCTGTTTCTTACCCGGAAGCCCGCAGCAATGCGGGCTTTTTTATTATCTTAACAACAGGATAGCGCGGCAGAAAACTGTGATCCATTTGGCAAAACGTGCACTTATTGTTTACCCTATAACCTGACTGCCCTGTCGCAGGCTGAGTTATTTACTTCCCCCCAGGGGATTCATAAGGAATGTTAAATGGAAGATTTGAACGTTGTCGATAGCATCAACCACGCCGGGACGTGGCTGGCACGCAACCAGGAGCTGCTGCTGAGCTATGCCGTCAACATCGTCGCGGCTATCGCTATCCTGATCGTCGGGATGATCGTGGCGCGCGTCGTCTCTAATACCGTCAACCGCCTGATGCTGGCGCGTAAAATTGACGCTACCGTGGCCGATTTTCTCTCTGCGCTGGTGCGCTATGCGGTTATCGCCTTTACGCTGATTGCCGCCCTGGGGCGGGTAGGCGTGCAGACCGCCTCGGTGATTGCGGTGCTGGGTGCTGCCGGTTTGGCGGTGGGTTTAGCGCTGCAGGGATCGCTGTCGAACCTTGCCGCAGGCGTACTGCTGGTGATGTTCCGCCCGTTCCGCGCTGGCGAGTATGTCGACCTTGGCGGCGTGGCAGGTACGGTGTTGAACGTGCAGATTTTCTCCACCACCCTGCGTACCGCGGACGGTAAAGTAGTGGTGGTCCCGAACGGGAAAATCATCGCCGGCAATATCATTAACTTCTCCCGGGAGCCTGCGCGTCGCAATGAGTTTATTATCGGCGTCGCTTACGATGCTGATATCGACAAGGTAAAGCAGCTGCTGACCTCGATTATCGAATCTGACGATCGAATTCTGCGCGATCGGGAAATGACCGTTCGTCTGAACGAACTCGGCGCCTCGTCGGTGAACTTCGTGGTGCGCGTGTGGAGCAAAAGCAGCGATCTGCAAAACGTCTACTGGGATATCCTCGAGCGTATCAAGCGTGAATTTGACGCCAACGGCATCAGCTTCCCTTACCCGCAGATGGATGTTCATGTGGTGCGCCTGCCGGAAAAAGCAGAGTAAACCGCCTCTCAATAACTTAGGCCGGCCATGCCGGCCTTTTTCAATAGCTCATCATTAGTTGTTCTAATTAATGATTAATTCTTTCAATTTCCGCTAATAATTCATTCGCGCTATAGTCAGCGCCACTCTCGAACTCAGCGGATAAATCCTTATGTTTACTTATTACTTTCAGGGGCTTGCCCTGGGAGCGGCTATGATATTGCCGCTTGGCCCTCAAAATGCCTTTGTGATGAATCAGGGGATCCGTCGTCAGTATCATCTGATGATTGCCCTGCTATGCGCGGTCAGCGACTTGCTGTTAATCTGCGCTGGCATTTTCGGCGGTAGCGCACTGCTGATGCAATCCCCGTGGCTGCTGGCGCTAGTGACCTGGGGCGGCGTGGCCTTTTTGCTGTGGTATGGCTTCGGCGCATTGAAAACGGCGTTCAGTCAGAGTCTTGAACTCGCCAATGCAGAGGTAATGCAGCAGGGGCGCTGGAAAATCATTATCACCATGCTGGCGGTGACCTGGCTTAATCCGCACGTTTATCTGGACACCTTTGTGGTGTTAGGCAGCCTGGGAGGTCAGCTGGCGGTGGAGCCGAAGCGCTGGTTTGCGCTAGGGACCATTAGCGCCTCTTTCCTGTGGTTCTTTGGCCTGGCGCTGTTAGCCGCCTGGCTGGCGCCGCGACTACGTACCGCCAGAGCCCAGCGGATCATCAATATTGTGGTCGGCGCCGTCATGTGGTTTATTGCGTTTCAGCTGGCAAGAGAAGGCGTCAGCCATATCCAGGCGTTGCTTAACTAAGCGTTGTCCGATGGACTTTCCTGCTGTACGCGCTAAGCTTGCTGGCATGCGTCCCGTAAGGGCGATTTAAGTAACATGGAGAAACGACAGTGAAGTTAAAAGTCTTAGCCCTGGCGGCAACACTCGGATTGACCACGATGGCGGCACAGGCCAGCGAATTGCCGGATGGCCCGCACATTGTGACTTCAGGCACAGCAAGCGTTGCCGCGGTTCCGGACATCGCCACCCTGGCGATCGAAGTGAACGTGTCGGCAAAAGACGCCGCGTCGGCAAAAAAACAGGCTGACGATCGCGTTGCGCAATATCTCTCTTTCCTCGAAAAGAGCGGTATTGCTAAAAAGGACATCAACTCGGCGAATCTGCGTACCCAACCTGATTACGACTATCAGAACGGGAAAAGTATTCTGAAAGGCTATCGCGCGGTGCGCACAGTGGAAGTGACCTTGCGCCAGCTGGATAAACTCAACGGTCTGCTGGATGGCGCCCTGAAAGCGGGTCTCAACGAAATTCGCTCCGTCTCGCTGGGCGTTGCGCAACCGGACGCCTACAAAGATAAGGCGCGTAAAGCGGCGATCGACGACGCCGTGCATCAGGCGCAGGAGCTGGCCGCAGGCTTCCACAGCAAGCTGGGTCCGGTGTACAGCGTGCGCTACCATGTCTCCAACTATCAGCCGAGCCCGATGGTTCGCATGATGAAGGCCGCTGACGCTGCGCCGGTTTCTGCCCAGGAAACCTACGAGCAGGCGACTATCCAGTTTGACGACCAGGTCGATGTAGTCTTTGAGCTGCAGCCGGCGCAAGCCGCTGCTCCAGCCACCCCGGCGAAACCGGCGGAAACGCCGAAACCGGCCCAGTAAGCGATAGAAACAAAAAAGCCACTTCAGCGAAGTGGCTTTTTTATGCCCGCGGTTTAATCCTGACGCAGCACCTTGTGTCCGTAGTCAATGAGCGCATCGGTCACCCGGCGCATCATGCGGCTTTCCGGGGCGAAGCGGTGCCAGTAGAGCATGCGGCGCTGGAACAGGCCCGGGGTGAGATCGATAAGTTCGCCGCTGTTGAGCTCTTTTTCGATCTGCAGATGCGGGATCATACAGCAGGTGGTGCCCTGGCGCGCCAGCTGCACGAAAGCTTCCGACGAGTTGACGATGTGGCAGGGGACGCTGCCCGGCGGCAGGTCGAAGTTTTGCTGCAGGAACGCCTGATGCATATCGTCCAGATGGTCGAAGGCGACGACCGGCGCCTTAAGCAGCGCCGAACGCGTCACGCCATTCGGGAAATAGCGTTGCGCAAACTCTTTTGATGCGACAAACAGGTAATCGAGCGCCCCCAGCTGATCCACCAGGCAGCTTGGCAGCGCCTGCGGCTGGATACTCACTGCGCCCACTACTTCGCCACGGCGCAGGCGCTCCTGGGTGCGGGTTTCATCTTCCACCTGCAGGTTGAGACGAATAGGGGAGTCTGACAGAACGTTGGCCAGCGCCGGCAGCAGCCAGGTCGCCAGACTGTCGGCGTTCACCGCCAGCGACAGCAGCAGCGGCGTAGAGCCGGTTTGTTCATCGCCCAGCCACTCTTCCTCCAGCAGTTCAACCTGGCGCAACAGAGCCAGCAGTTTCTGTCCTTGCTCGGTGGGGCGCGGCGGCACGGTACGCACCAGCAGCGGCTGGCCGAACATATTTTCCAACTGCTTAATACGCTGTGAGACGGCGGACTGGGTAATACATAGCTTCTGCGCGGCGCGCTCAAATCCTCGTTCCCTAATCACCGCATCCAGCGCTTGTAGTGTCCTGTAGTCCGGTCGTTTCATTATTCTGGCGTGCCCCCATAACTAATCGTTATCTCGCACTATGACATAAATTTTTATTTGATACAGACGAAATTGGTCTGTTCAGTTGTGTGATCTGCATCGCAGGGACATTTCCACTATCGATGTTCTATAATGCGCCACAGGCATTCACATCTCGGACCAGAATTATGACGCAGGATGAACTGAAAAAAGCGGTAGGTTGGGCAGCACTGCAATATGTACAGCCAGGGACTATTGTCGGCGTAGGCACCGGCTCGACGGCGGCCCATTTTATTGACGCGCTGGGCACCATGAAGGGGCAGATCGAAGGGGCGGTTTCCAGCTCCGACGCCTCCACCGAGAAGCTGAAAAGCCTCGGGATCACCGTCTTCGATCTTAACAGCGTCGATCGCCTGGGGATCTATGTTGACGGCGCGGATGAGATCAACGGCCATATGCAGATGATCAAAGGCGGCGGCGCGGCGCTGACCCGTGAAAAGATCATCGCCTCGGTCGCGGATAAGTTTATCTGCATCGCCGACGCCTCCAAGCAGGTCGATATTCTGGGCAAGTTCCCGCTGCCGGTGGAAGTCATTCCGATGGCGCGCAGCGCCGTGGCGCGTCAGCTGGTCAAGCTGGGCGGCCGTCCAGAGTACCGTCAGGGCGTGGTGACCGATAACGGCAACGTGATCCTTGACGTGCACGGCCTGGAAATTCTCGATGCGATCGCGCTGGAAAACGCGATCAACGGTATTCCTGGCGTCGTCACCGTGGGGCTGTTCGCCAACCGTGGCGCCGACGTGGCGCTGATTGGCACTGCCGACGGCGTGAAGACCATCGTAAAATAGTCTGTCCGCAGGGAGCCGACCGGCTCCCTCGCAAATATTTTTTCATCAGGTGCAATTTGGTGACTTCTGTCACATTTATGCAACCATTCTGATTTACACGCTACCATTTCTTCTCTTTCTGGTGTTTTGTCCTGCGATTTCCCTCTGGATGACATTTCTTCAGGACGGCGACGCAAACGTTCATATTGCCGCGATAGTTTTTTTTGATATGTTGCTGAGACGAACTTTCGTTCAGCACGACATCAGTTAAGACAAAACAGGACGGGGAAATGGCTAAGGTATCACTGGAAAAAGACAAGATTAAATTTCTGCTGGTTGAAGGTGTGCATCAAAAGGCAATCGATAGCCTTCGCGCAGCGGGTTACACCAACATTGAATTTCATAAAGGCGCGCTGGATTCAGAACAGCTGAAAGCGTCGATCCGTGATGCCCATTTCATCGGCCTGCGTTCCCGTACCCATCTGACTGAAGAGATTTTCGCCGCAGCGGAAAAACTGGTTGCCGTCGGTTGCTTCTGCATCGGGACCAACCAGGTCGATCTGAACGCCGCTGCGAAGCGCGGTATTCCGGTGTTTAACGCGCCGTTCTCTAACACCCGCTCGGTGGCCGAGTTGGTGATCGGCGAACTGCTGCTGATGCTGCGCGGCGTGCCGGAAGCCAACGCCAAAGCGCACCGCGGGGTGTGGAACAAGCAGGCGGTCGGCAGCTTCGAAGCGCGTGGTAAAAAGCTGGGCATCATCGGTTACGGCCACATCGGTACCCAGCTTGGCATTCTGGCGGAATCGCTGGGAATGCACGTCTTCTTCTATGATATTGAAAACAAACTGCCGCTCGGCAACGCCACTCAGGTACAGCATCTCTCCGACCTGCTGAACATGAGCGATGTGGTCAGCCTGCACGTGCCGGAAAACGCCTCTACCAAAAATATGATGGGCGCGGAAGAACTGGCGCTGATGAAGCCGGGCGCGCTGCTGATCAACGCCTCCCGCGGTACCGTGGTGGACATTCCGGCGCTATGCGATGCGCTGGCCAGTAAGCATCTGGCCGGGGCGGCTATCGACGTCTTCCCGACTGAACCTGCGACCAACAGCGACCCCTTCACTTCGCCGCTGTGCGAGTTTGATAACGTGATCCTCACACCGCATATCGGTGGCTCCACTCAGGAAGCGCAGGAGAACATCGGTCTGGAAGTAGCTGGCAAGCTGGCGAAATACTCTGACAACGGGTCAACCCTGTCGGCAGTTAACTTCCCGGAAGTTTCTCTACCGCTGCACGGCGGCCGCCGTCTGCTGCATATCCATGAGAACCGGCCGGGCGTCCTGACCGCAATCAACCAAATCTTCGCCGCGCAGAGCATCAACATTGCCGCCCAGTATCTGCAAACGTCGCCGCAGATGGGCTACGTGGTGATTGATATTGAAGCGGAAGAAGATGTTGCCCAGCAGGCGCTGCAGGCAATGAAAGCGATCCCGGGGACTATCCGCGCCCGTCTGCTGTTCTAATCATTTTTGCCTCTCGGGCAGGTCGCGTACCTGCCCGTTTTTTTGTTAATACTTTCCAGGCTGAATTTTTCGTCCCCGCGTACCTACCAACACCAGGTTTTTCCCGGGGTGATGACCGCCGGCAGCGGGATATCCCACTCTTCGCTCGGCAGGCTATCCACCTGCTGGCAGTCGTGCGCGTAGCCCACCGGCTGCAGGCGATACTGCTGCCAGTTTTGCAGCGTCCGGTCGTAAAAACCGCCGCCCATTCCCAGCCGTTGGCCACTGACATCGAAGGCCACCAGCGGGGTCACCAGCACATCGAGTTCAGCCAGCGGCAGCACATCCCGCACATCGAGCTTCGGTTCGCGGATCTTCAGGCGATTCACGATCAGTTGGCTCTGCGGATGGTAGTGTAAAAACAGCAGATTGCCGGGGCTAAAGGGATGCAGCACCGGGAGATATACCCGCTTGCCGGCGCGCCAGAGCTGGTCGATCAGCGGCTGGGTGTCCAGCTCGCCGTCAAAGGAGAGAAACAGCGCCACGTTGTGGGCGAGAACTACCGGCGGCCAGGCCATCATCCGCTCGGCGGCCTGTTGGGCAAACAGGCGCTGTTGCTCCGGGCTGAGTGCGCGTCGACGATCGCGGATCTGCTGGCGAATATGCTGACGGGAGAGCAGGGTATCGGGCTGTATAGTCATGCAGGTCTCGTTACGAGCTGGCGAAACAATAGGAGCAAGTGTAATACAGGGCGGCTTCAGCCGAAAACACGTATGGGGGATGATGCGAAGTAAAGAAGGGAATCTCCGAGATGCCGCCGCAGGCTGTAACCCTTGAACCCTTGGTTCAAGGTGAATGTGTCGTCACGGTTTTAAGGCTTCTCGGACGAACCGAGCATGCTCACCAACCGTGGAGCGCCACATTCTTGTGGTATGAAATATCGGCTCAGGGGACTGGCCCGCTTGCAAACATCTCAGAGAAATTTTGTTCTTGCGATTACTCTAACACAGTTAACTGCAAAGTGTTATTCAAACTTCGACCCTGGCTTTTCGCTTATGCGACCTTGCTCAAGCAATGCTTGTTCGATGGTCTGCTGAAGCATGCGAATGCGCTGCTCCATGCTGGAAGCGTAGTCGCGGGTCTTCGCTTTTTCCTGAGTCAACTCATAGCTGATGTTCAACGCCGCGATGAAGACCAGCTGCTCAGTATTTGTGACTCTAGTGCGTTCTTTTAAATCTTGCAACCGCTGATTAAGGTCTTCAGCTGCCTGATTCAGGGCATCCCTTTGTTCAGGCGGGCAATTCACTCGCAGTGAACGGCCGAAAATTTGGAGATCTACGGGTTGTGCAGACATGCCACCTTCCTGCTGATTGACTGCGCTGCCTTCACACCCTGGCCCGGGTCTGCGAAGGGGCGACACTATAGCTACCCTGGTGCGAAGATACAAGCCCTATTCTGGTTCACCAGGGTCCAAAGTGGTAGCATACCATGAATATTCCTCCCAACGATGACGAATGCGCATGTCTATACAGAACGAAATGCCTGGTTACAACGATGTAGACCAGTTACTGAACCAACAAGGGGTAGGTCTCACCCCGGCCGAAATGCACGGTTTGATCAGCGGATTGCTGTGCGGCGGCAACACGGACAGCAGCTGGCAGCCGCTGGTGCACGACCTGACCAACGAAGGTCTCGCCTTTGGCCATGAACTGGCTCAGGCGCTGCGTAACATGCATTCCGCCATCAGCGATTCACTGGATGACGACGGTTTCCTCTTTCAACTGTATCTGCCGGAAGGCGATGCGGTGAGCGTCTTTGACCGTGCCGACGCCCTCGCCGGTTGGGTCAACCACTTCCTGCTTGGTCTTGGCGTTAGCCAGCCGAAGCTGGATAAAGTGAAGGATGAAACCGGGGAAGCGATTGACGATCTGCGTAATATTGCCCAGCTGGGCTACGATGAAGACGAAGATCAGGAAGAGCTGGAGATGTCTCTGGAGGAGATTATCGAGTATGTCCGCGTTGCCGCACTGCTGTGCCACGACACCTTTGCCCGTCAGCAGCCAACCGCACCGGAAGTCCGCAAACCGACATTACACTAACTAAAATTCGTTCAGGGGGCGTCATGACTCAGCAGGAATTTCTATCGCGTCGCCAGACGCTGTTGGCGCAGATGCAGCCAGGCAGCGCGGCGCTGATTTTCGCCGCACCGGAAGCGGTGCGCAGTGCAGATTCGGAATATCCCTACCGGCAGAACAGCGATTTCTGGTACTTCACCGGCTTTAACGAACCGGAAGCGCTGCTGGTGTTGATTAAAAGCGATGAAACCCACAACCATAGCGTGCTGTTCAACCGGGTTCGCGATCTTACCGCTGAGATCTGGTTTGGACGCCGTCTGGGCCAGGAGGCCGCGCCGGCGAAGCTTGGCGTCGACCGGGCGCTGGCGTTCAGCGAAATCAACCAGCAGCTGTATCAGCTGCTCAACGGTCTGGACGCGATCTACTTCGCCCAGGGTGAATATGCCTATGCCGATGAGATTGTGTTCAACGCCCTCGAAAAACTGCGCAAAGGCTCGCGCCAGAATCTGCAGGCGCCGAACTCGGTTATCGACTGGCGGCCCATTGTGCATGAGATGCGCCTGTTTAAATCCGCGGAAGAGCTTGCCGTGATGCGCCGCGCCGGGGAGATCACCGCGCTGGCCCATACCCGGGCGATGGAAAAATGCCGCCCTGGCATGTTCGAATATCAGCTGGAAGGTGAAATTCTCCATGAATTCAACCGCCACGGGGCACGTTTCCCCTCCTATAACACCATCGTTGGCGGCGGCGAAAACGGCTGTATTCTGCACTACACCGAAAACGAATCTGAACTGCGCGACGGCGATTTAGTCCTGATTGACGCCGGCTGCGAGTATCGCGGCTATGCCGGGGACATTACCCGCACCTTCCCGGTAAACGGTAAATTTACCCAGCCGCAGCGCGAGATCTACGACATTGTGCTCGAATCGCTGGAGACCGCGCTGAAACTCTATCGGCCGGGCACCTCGATCTGTCAGGTCAACCAGGAAGTGGTGCGCATTATGATTACCGGCCTGGTGCGGCTGGGGATCCTGAAAGGCGAGATTGACGAGCTTATCGCCAACAACGCCCACCGCCCGTACTTTATGCATGGCCTGAGCCACTGGCTGGGTCTGGATGTACACGATGTCGGTAATTACGACACCGACCGTTCGCGCGTCCTGGAGCCGGGAATGGTGCTGACCGTCGAGCCGGGACTGTATATCGCCACCGATGCCGACGTGCCGGCGCAGTATCGCGGCATCGGCATCCGTATTGAAGATGACATCGTGATTACCGAAGACGGTAACGAAAATCTCACCGCCGGCGTGGTGACGCCGGCGGTGAGATTTTCGTTACCGTCTTCGG
>NZ_JAGRQY010000084.1:0-28631 GCF_018223905.1 Klebsiella sp. 28 | reverse complement strand
GCCCATACTCCATCAGGGCGGCGATATCGTAGGCCGCCAGGGTGCGCATAAAGACTTCGCCGGTGCCGGTACAGGAGACCGCCACGCTGGCATTATTGGCATAACACCCCGCGCCCGGCAGCGGGCTGTCGCCGACGCGTCCGGGCAGTTTGTTGGTCATGCCGCCGGTGGAGGTCGCCGCCGCCAGATTGCCGGCCAGATCGAGCGCCACCGCGCCGACGGTGCCCATTTTCTGGCGTTCGTCGAGTGGAGCGGCGTGGTGGTCGAGGATAATCTCCCCGCCCGCTTTCGCCTCCTGCAGCTGCAGTAGCCTTTCAGGAGTGGAAAAGAGATCGTTATCCACGCGCGCCATCCCGTGGGAGATGGCAAAATTGTCCGCCCCCTCGCCGATCAGTAGTACGTGCGGACTCTTCTCCAGCACCAGACGCGCCGCCAGCACCGGATTACGCAAATGTTTGACCCCGGCTACCGCGCCAGCCTGCAGGCTGTAGCCGTCCATTACGCAGGCGTCCAGCTCGTGGGTTTGATCGCGGGTAAATACCGCGCCCATTCCGGCGTTGAACAACGGACACTCCTCCAGCAGCCGAACGGCCTCGGTCACGGCATCCAGCGCGCTGGCGCCCGCGGCCAACATTTTCTGCCCGCTTTCGACGATAGTCGACAGCGCCGCCACATACTCTCGCTCCCGCTCCGGCGTCATTTGCGCGCGAGAAATCGCCCCTGCGCCGCCGTGAATTGCTATAACCGCCTTGCCCATTTCGCCAGTCCTTAACGATGAAGTGGATCGCCCCTGCCCTGTCGTACCGCGGCGCGGCGCCGGTCATGTCATGAATAAGGGTATTGATATCATTATATTGCTGAATGTCTTATACAATTTTTGAATATAGAAAGAGCGGCGGGCGATGTAAAGCCTCGTACCCAGGTGGCATACAGCCCGCGCCGCTTTTCTGCCATAATAGGCGTTTTCGCTGTTTTGCCCGCAGGAGTGACCCATGGATTTTACCGCCGGACTGATGCCGCTCGACACAGCCCTCGCCCAGATGCTCGATCGTATTACGCCGCTGAACGCGACGGAAACTGTACCGCTGTTGCAGGCCTTCTCGCGTGTGACCGCCCATGACATCGTCTCCCCGCTGGATGTGCCCGGCTTTGATAACGCGGCGATGGATGGCTATGCCGTCCGGCTGAACGACCTTCGCGACGGCGCGGCGCTGCCGGTCGCCGGTAAGGCCTTCGCCGGCCAGCCGTTCAACGACGCCTGGCCGTCGGGGACCTGTATCCGCATCATGACCGGCGCGCCGGTGCCGGAAGGCTGCGATGCGGTGGTGATGCAGGAAGAGACTGAACAGACCGAGGCCGGCGTGCGCTTTATCGCGCCGGTAAAAGCCGGGCAGCATATTCGCCGCCGCGGAGAAGATATTGCCCACGGCGCGGTGGTCTTCCCGGCGGGGTCACCCCTGACGGTGGCCGAGCTGCCGGTGCTGGCCTCGCTGGGCATTGCCGAGGTCGAGGTGGTGCGCAAGGTACGCGTCGCGGTCTTCTCAACCGGCGATGAGCTGCAGCTGCCGGGTCAACCGCTCGGCGACGGCCAGATTTACGATACCAACCGCCTGGCAGTGCACCTGATGCTGCAGCAGTTGGGCTACGAGGTCATTAACCTCGGCATTATTCCTGACGACCCGGCGAAGCTTCGTGACGCTTTTATCGCCGCCGACCAGCAGGCCGATGTGGTCATTAGCTCCGGCGGCGTCTCGGTGGGTGAAGCCGATTACACCAAAACTATCCTCGAAGAGCTGGGGGAGATCGGCTTCTGGAAGCTGGCGATTAAGCCGGGGAAACCCTTCGCCTTCGGCAAGCTTAGCAGCAGCTGGTTCTGCGGCCTGCCGGGTAACCCGGTGTCCGCCACCGTCACCTTCTGTCAGCTGGTGCAACCCCTGCTGGCGAAACTCTCGGGCAAGCACGGCCCGCTTCAGGCGCCCCGCCTGCGGGTCCGCGCCGCCACGCGCCTGAAAAAGTCGCCTGGCCGCCTCGATTTTCAGCGCGGTATTCTGCAGCGCAACCCGGACGGCGAACTGGTGGTGAACACCACCGGCCATCAGGGCTCGCACATTTTCAGCTCCTTCAGCCTCGGCAACTGCTTTATCGTGCTGGAGCGTGAGCGCGGCCATGTTGAAGCAGGCGAATGGGTCGAGGTCGAACCCTTCAGTCACCTGTTTGGGGGGCTGTAATGACCGTTGAGCTGAGCGATGAAGAGATGCTGCGCTATAACCGGCAGATCGTCTTGCGCGGTTTTGATTTTGACGGCCAGGAGCGGTTAAAAGCCGCTCGCGTGCTGGTGGTCGGCCTCGGCGGGCTCGGCTGCGCCGCCGCGCAGTATCTGGCCGCCGCCGGGGTCGGGCAGCTCACCCTGCTCGATTTCGACACTGTCTCGCTCTCCAACCTGCAGCGCCAGACGCTGCACAGCGACGCCACCCTCGGCCAGCCGAAGGTGGATTCCGCCCGCGAGGCGCTGGCGCGCATTAACCCGCACGTCCGTCTGGTCCCGCTCAATGCCTTGCTGGATGAGGCGGCGCTGGCGGCGCAGATTGCCGATCACGATCTGGTGCTCGACTGCACCGACAACGTCGCCATTCGCAACCAGCTTAACGTCGGCTGCTTTCAGCACAAAACCCCACTGGTCTCCGGAGCGGCGATCCGTATGGAGGGGCAAATCAGCGTCTTTACCTATCAGGATGGCGAACCCTGCTACCGCTGCCTGAGCCGTTTGTTCGGCGAAAATGCCCTCACCTGCGTCGAAGCCGGGGTAATGGCCCCGCTGGTAGGCACCATCGGTTCGCTGCAGGCGATGGAGGCGATTAAGCTGCTGAGCGGCTACGGCACCCCTGCCAGCGGAAAAATCGTCATCTACGATGCCATGACCTGCCAGTTTCGCGAAATGAGGCTGATGCGTCACCCGCAGTGCGAGGTATGCGGCTCGCACTGACCCCCACACCGGCGACGAGAGTCGCCGGTGGTTTTGTGACCGCTCTCGTTATTTTCTCCTCTCTGACTTATCCCCATCCCGCTTGTTGATTTGCGTCAACATAACTTTCATTCGAAAGTGTTTTTATATTCATACGCAAACAAGAGGATAAGCCATGATCTTCAACATCCAGCGCTATTCCACCCATGACGGCCCAGGGATCCGCACCGTCGTCTTCCTGAAAGGCTGCTCGCTGGGCTGCCGCTGGTGCCAGAACCCGGAGAGCCGCGCCCGTAGCGAAGATCTGCTGTATGACTCGCGGCTGTGCCTGGCCGGCTGCGAGCTGTGCCAGCAGGCGGCGCCGGCGGTTATCACCCGCACCCTCGATGGCCTGATCATTCACCGGCAAAACGTTAACGACAGCCATATCGCCGCGCTGCGCGACTGCTGCCCCACCACCGCGCTCACGGTGTGCGGCGAGGAGAAGAGCGTCGAGGAGATCATGGCGACGGTGCTGCGTGATAAACCATTCTACGATCGCAGCGGCGGCGGCATCACTCTTTCCGGCGGCGAACCCTTTATGAACCCAACGCTGGCGCAAGCGCTGTTCGAAGCCAGTCATCAGGCAGGCATTCACACCGCCGTGGAAACCTGCCTGCACGTGCCGTGGAAATACATTGAACCGTCTTTACCCTTTGTCGACCTGTTTCTCGCCGATCTGAAGCACGTTGACGAGGCCGTTTTTCAGCAGTGGACCGACGGCAGCGCCCGCCGGGTGCTGGATAACCTGCAGCGTCTGGCGCAGGCGGGGAAAAAAATGATTATTCGCGTGCCGTTGATCCAGGGATTCAACGCCAGCGAAGCCGACATTGCCGCGATCACCGATTTTGCCGCCGATCGCCTGCAGGTCAGCGAGATCCATTACCTGCCGTACCACACGCTGGGAATGAACAAATACCAGTTACTCAGTCAGCCCTACACCGCACCGGACAAACCGCTGGACGCTCCTGAGCTGCTCGCCTTCGCGCAGGATTATGCGCAAAGCAAGGGGCTAACGGCGATATTACGAGGATAACCCTATGACTACCCTGAAGCTCAACACCCTCAGCGCCCGTATCCAGGCCCATAAAATGGCGCTGGTGCATATCGTCAAGCCGCCGGTCTGTACCGAGCGCGCCCGCCACTATACGGAGATGTATCAGCGGCATCTCGATAAACCGATCCCGGTGCGCCGCGCGCTGGCGCTGGCTCACCACCTGGCGGAGCGCACCATCTGGATCAAGCATGATGAGCTGATCGTCGGTAACCAGGCCAGCGAAGTGCGCGCCGCGCCTATTTTCCCGGAATACACCGTCAGCTGGATTGAGAAAGAGATCGACGATCTCGCCGACCGCCCCGGCGCCGGCTTCTCGGTCAGCGAGGAGAATAAACGCGTATTGCATGCAGTGTGCCCATGGTGGCGCGGCCAGACCGTACAAGACCGCTGCTACGGTATGTTCACCGATGAGCAAAAGGCGCTGCTCGCCACCGGCATTATTAAGGCGGAAGGCAATATGACCTCCGGGGATGCTCACCTCGCGGTCAATTACCCCTTGCTGCTGGAGAAAGGGCTCGACGGGATGCGTGCGAAAGTCGCCGAACGCCGCTCGCGTATCAATTTGACGGTACTGGAAGACCTGCACGGCGAGCAGTTCCTGAAAGCGATTGATATCGTGCTGGAAGCGGTCAGCGATCACAGCAAACGCTTCGCCGCGCTGGCGCGCGAGATGGCGACAGCAGAATCCCGCGAATCACGCCGCCACGAACTGCTGACGATTGCCGAAAACTGCGACGTCATCGCCCATGAGCCGCCGAAAACCTTCTGGCAGGCGCTGCAGCTGTGCTACTTCATTCAGCTTATCCTGCAGATTGAATCCAATGGCCATTCGGTATCCTTTGGCCGTATGGACCAGTACCTCTACCCGTACTACCGCCGCGACGTTGAGTTGCAACAGTCGCTGGATCGCGAACAGGCCATTGAGCTGCTGCACAGCTGCTGGCTGAAGCTGCTGGAGGTCAATAAGATCCGTTCCGGCTCGCACTCCAAAGCCTCTGCCGGCAGCCCGCTATACCAGAACGTCACCATCGGCGGCCAGAATCTGGTGGATGGTAAGCCGCAGGACGCGGTCAACCCGCTATCGTATGCGATCCTGGAATCCTGCGGTCGCCTGCGTTCTACCCAGCCGAACCTCAGCGTGCGCTACCACGCCGGGATGAGCAACGACTTCCTCGACGCCTGCGTCCAGGTGATCCGCTGCGGTTTCGGCATGCCGGCGTTTAACAACGATGAAATCGTCATCCCGGAATTCATTAAGCTGGGCATTGAGCCGCAGGACGCCTACGATTACGCGGCTATCGGCTGTATCGAAACCGCGGTCGGCGGTAAGTGGGGCTACCGCTGCACCGGCATGAGCTTTATCAACTTCGCGCGGGTGATGCTGGCGACGCTGGAAGGCGGCCGCGATGCCACCAGCGGTCAGGTATTCCTGCCCCAGGAGCATGCCCTGTCGAAAGGCAACTTCGCTAATTTCGACCAGGTGCTGACAGACTGGGATAACCAGATCCGCTACTACACCCGTAAATCCATTGAGATTGAGTATGTGGTCGATACCATGCTGGAGGAAAACGTCCACGATATTCTCTGCTCGGCGCTGGTCGATGACTGCATCGAACGGGCGAAAAGCATTAAGCAGGGCGGCGCGAAGTATGACTGGGTTTCCGGCCTGCAGGTGGGTATCGCCAACCTCGGCAACAGCCTCGCGGCGGTGAAAAAACTGGTCTTCGATCAGGGCGCCATCGGCCAGCAGGAGCTGGCGAAGGCGCTGGCGGAAGATTTCGACGGTCTGACCCACGAGCAGCTGCGCCAGCGGTTGATCAACGGCGCGCCGAAGTATGGTAACGATGATGACAGCGTCGACGAGTTGCTGGCGCGGGCCTACCAGACCTATATCGACGAGCTGAAGCAGTACCACAACCCGCGCTATGGCCGCGGCCCGATTGGCGGCAATTATTACGCTGGCACCTCCTCTATTTCCGCTAACGTCCCGTTCGGCGCGCAGACCATGGCGACGCCGGATGGCCGTAAAGCGCATACCCCGCTGGCGGAGGGGGCCAGCCCGGCCTCCGGTACCGACCATCTGGGTCCGACGGCGGTTATCAGTTCGGTGGGCAAGCTGCCGACCGGGGCGATCCTCGGCGGCGTGCTGCTTAATCAGAAGCTGAATCCGTCAACGCTGGAGAACGAGTCCGATAAGCAGAAGCTGATGGTGCTGCTGCGCACTTTCTTCGAGGTGCACAAAGGCTGGCATATCCAGTACAACATCGTGTCGCGCGACACGCTGCTGGAAGCCAAGAAACATCCTGACCAGTACCGCGATTTAGTGGTCCGCGTCGCTGGATACTCGGCATTCTTCACCGCCCTGTCGCCGGATACCCAGGACGATATCATCGCCCGTACCGAACATACGCTGTAATCCTTCGTGCCCGCTGGCGCTATGCTTAGCGGGCCAACCCTGTTCTGCAGGCCGGAAAAGACATGCCCTTCCGGCATTTTCTGAATGCGTGAACTTTCATTCGAAATAAATTTGTGCTCCTCATCACATTGTAATTAGAATGTTACTGGTCGAAGTTAAGCCAGGAGCACTCTCTTATGACCGTTAAAGTTATCGTCACCGATATGGACGGAACTTTTCTCAATGACGCCAAGCAGTACGACCGCCCGCGTTTCCTCGCCCAGTTTGCGCAGCTCAGGCAGCAAGGTATTGAATTCGTTGTCGCCAGCGGCAATCAGTACTATCAGCTGATCTCATTTTTCCCGGAAATTCGCGAGCAGATTTCATTCGTCGCAGAAAACGGCGCTCTGGTTTATGAACATGGCAAGCAGCTGTTCCACGGCGAACTGACCCGCCACGAATCACAAGTGGTGATTGGCGAATTGCTCAAAGATCCGCAGCTCAACTTTGTCGCCTGCGGCCTGCAGAGCGCCTACGTCAGCGATAAAGCTCCGGACGCCTTTGTTGAGCTAATGTCGAAGCACTACCATCGCCTACAGCGGGTGAGCGACTATCACGCCATCGACGATACGCTGTTTAAATTCTCTCTCAACCTGCCGGACAGCGAGATCCCACAGCTGATTGATAAACTGCACGTGTCGCTCGACGGCATCATGAAGCCGGTCACCAGCGGCTTTGGCTTTGTCGATTTGATTATCCCTGGCCTGCATAAAGCCAACGGCATCAGCCGTTTGCTCAAGCGTTGGGATCTTTCGCCGCAGCAATGCGTCGCCATCGGCGACAGCGGCAATGACGCCGAAATGCTGAAGCTGGTGAAATACGCTTTCGCCATGGGTAACGCTGCCGACAGCATCAAGGCCATCGCCGGCTACACTACCGACGATAATAACCATGACGGCGCGCTGAACGTTATCCAGGCCGTCCTCGATAACACCCCGCCCTTCAACGCCTGACCCTTCGCCGGGGCATCGCGCCCCGGTTTTCCATTTTGTGCGCCGCAGCAAGATTTTAAACTTGCATTAACTCCATTTTAACTTAAATTAACGTTTGTAAGATTTAATACTTTCGAATGAAAGATACAGCGAGGTTATTATGGCTGCTCTCCCGACCCACGAAACCCTTCCCGCCGATCACAAAGCGGCGATTCGCCAGATGAAACAGGCCCTGCGGGCGCAAATTGGCGACGTCCAGGCGGTGTTCGATAAGCTCTCAGCGCGCATCAGCGAGCGGCTGCAGGAGATTGAGACACTGAAAGCCGCAGGCCAGGAGGTCTGGCCAACCGTTCCGTTCCGCGATATCGCCGAAGGAACAGTGAGCGATGAGCAGCGCGCGGCCATTAAGCGCCGGGGCTGCGCGGTGATTAAAGGCCACTTCCCACGCGAACAGGCGCTGGCGTGGGATACCGCGATGCTGGAATATCTGGATCGCAACCATTTCGACGATGTTTACAAAGGGCCTGGCGACAGCTTCTTCGGTTCGCTGGAGGCTTCGCGCCCGGAGATCTACCCGATCTACTGGTCGCCCTCGCAAATGCAGGCGCGGCAGAGCGATGAAATGGCGGCAGTGCAATCTTTCCTCAACCGCCTGTGGCGTTTTGAACAGAATGGCAAACGCTGGTTCGATCCGGACGTCAGCGTGATCTATCCCGACCGCATCCGCCGCCGCCCGCCGGGAATCACTTCGAAGGGGCTGGGGGCGCATACCGATTCCGGCGCGCTGGAGCGCTGGCTGCTTCCCGCCTATCAGCAGGTTTTCGCCAACGTTTTTAATGGCAATATCGACGCCTACGACCCGTGGGACGCCGCGCACCGTACCGAAGTGGAAGAGTATACCGTCGACAACACCACCAAATGCTCGGTGTTCCGCACCTTCCAGGGCTGGACCGCGCTGTCGGACATGATCCCGGGTCAGGGGCTGCTGCACGTGGTGCCGATCCCGGAGGCGATGGCTTATGTGCTACTGCGCCCCCTGCTCGACGATGTGCCGGAAGATGAGCTGTGCGGCGTTGCGCCGGGCAGAGTGCTGCCGATCTCTGAGCAGTGGCACCCGCTCTTAATTAAAGCGTTAAGCTCGATTCCAGCGCTGAATGCCGGGGACTCCGTCTGGTGGCACTGCGACATCATTCACTCGGTGGCGCCGGTGGAAAATCAGCAGGGCTGGGGAAATGTGATGTACATTCCGGCCGCGCCGATGTGCGAGAAGAACCTCGCCTACGCGCAGAAAGTGAAAATCGCCCTGGAAAAAGGCGCCTCGCCGGGGGATTTCCCGCGCGAGGACTATGAAGCCAGCTGGCAGGGGCGCTTCACCCTGGAGGATCTGAATATCCACGGCAAACGGGCGCTGGGTATGCCGGTCTAATCGTCATACAGCCCCTGCGGCTCGACGGCGGTATGGCCTTTGCCCGGCCGGATCCGCCGTACCGAATCGCGTACCACCAGCGTGCCATGCAGCAGTAGCGAGCCGTGCGGCGCCTCCGGGCGCAGCAGGCGCTGCTGCAGGAGATGCACCGCCTCGCTGCCCAGCTCATCCCGCGGCACATGCACCGCGGTCAGCGGCACCTCCTGAATCGCCGCCAGATTAAATCCGTCAATGCTCATCACCGAGACATCCTGCGGCACCCGCAGGCCACGCTTTTGCAATGCGCTGACGGTGCCGGCGGCCATAAAATCGCCGCCCACCAGGAAGGCGGTGGGCAACGGCCTGCCCTGTAAGCCGTCAAGCCAGGTGCCCACCTGCTCTTCCGTCTCTCTGGCGCTAAAGTTGGCGACGCTGATAAGATCCCGGCTGGCGGTAAAGCGCAGATTACGCGCGCGCCACGCCTCCTGAATCCCCCCCAGCCGCAGCTCCATGGTATAGCGGCGCAGGCACATCACGTTCATCACCGCCCGATGCCCCATATCAAACAGATAGCGGGCCGCGCACTGGCCGATCAGCCGATGATCGGGAGCGATGGACGGCAGCCGCATCCCTTCATCCCGACAGTTGATCAATACGCAGGGTTTGCCCAGATCCGCCGCCAGGCCATGAATATGCGGATCGTCGATCCCCAGCAGTACCGCGGCCTGGGTCTCAGGTTCATTCATGCGGGCAAGAAACAGGTTGGCGTCGCTGTCGTTCTCATCCAGCGCGCAGTAGCGCAGGCGCACTTCATGCGCCGCCAGCGCGTTATTGATACTCTGGATCACCCGGTAGTAGAAGATATCCAATCGCTCATCGAATGCGCGCTGCGGGGCAAACACCAGCAGATGATTGAGCAGCAGACGCCCGGCGGCCAACCCCTGCATGACACCCAGCTCGCGGGCGCAGTCCAGCACCGCCCGGCGCGCCTTGTCGCTGGTATTCGCTTTCCCGGCCAGGACGCGTGAAACGGTGCTGGGCGATAGCCCGGTGCGGGCGGCAATTTCGGCGACGCGCAGCTTTTTATCCATTTTGTGATCCAGCTCCGATTGAAAAATGAAAGAATTTTCATAATCGCCAAAGCACACGTTACAAGCAAATTCCGCTGTCAAATATGCGATCTCGCTCATTTCATGAAAAAACTTGCATAAATAGCGCTTTGCCAGACGATTTTTCTGCCCTAGCCTGAATTGGTCCAACATCTCCCATACTAGTTATACCAATGATGTTGAGATAAAAAATAGACTATTCAAATAGTTAATAAATCTACGTGACCACTCAGGGAGTGAGACCGTCACTTTCCCCCTACAAACGTCTTGTGGAGTGTGCTATGAGTCAAGGCCTCAACAATGATATCGCCGTCAGCAAAACGCGCCGGGTAGTGAAAAACCTGCGCTGGTGGGTGCTGGTCCTGTTTTTACTTGGCGTTACCGTCAACTACATCACACGCAACTCGCTGGGAATTATCGCGCCGGAACTGAAAGCGACCCTCGGCATTACTACCGAACAATACTCGTGGATCGTCGGCGCGTTTCAGCTGGCTTACACGATTTTCCAGCCGCTGTGCGGCTGGCTTATCGACGTCATCGGCCTGAAGCTTGGCTTTATGATCTGCGCCACCCTGTGGGCGCTGGCCTGTATCGCCCACGCCGGGGCCGGTAGCTGGCTGCACCTGGCTATGTTGCGCTTCTTTATGGGGGGGGCCGAGGCGGCCGCTACTCCGGCCAACGCCAAAACCATCGGCGAATGGTTTCCGAAATCTGAACGCCCGATTGCCGCCGGCTGGGCTGGCGTTGGGTTCTCCATCGGCGCGATGCTGGCCCCGCCGATCATCTACTTCGCCCACGCCTCCTTCGGCTGGCAAGGGGCGTTTATGTTTACCGGCGCGCTGGCGCTACTGTGGGTAGTACTATGGTGGGCCTTCTATCAGACCCCGGAAAAGCACCCCAATCTCAGCAAAAGCGAGCTGGAGTACATCAAACAGGATAACGAAGCCCCGCCGGTAAAACAGCCCTTCTTTACCGCGCTCAAAACCGTCTCGAAAAATAAACGTTTCTACGGGATCGCCATTCCCGCCTTTATGGCCGAGCCCGCCTGGGCGGTGCTGAGTTTCTGGGTGCCGCTGTACCTGGCGAAAGAGCACGGCATGGATTTGAAGCAGATCGCCATGTTCGCCTGGCTGCCGTTTCTCGCCGCCGATCTCGGCAGCGTGGTCAGCGGCTACCTCACCCGCCTGTATGTTCGCTGGTTCGGCTGTACGCGAGTGAACTCGGTGATCGCCAGCTCGGTAACCGGCGCGTTCCTGATGCTCTCCCTGGCCCTCGTCGCCATCACCCGCGATCCCTATATCACCATCATCCTGATCTCCATTGGCGGCTTCGGCCATCAGATCATCTCCTGCATGCTCAGCGCGCTGGTGGTGGAGTCTTTCGACAAGGGACAAATGGCGACGGTCAACGGTATGCGCGGCTCCGCAGCGTGGATCGCCAGCTTCTTGTTCTCGTTATTAATCGGGGTGACCGCCGACAAAATCGGCTTCAACCCGCTATTCATCGCCATGGGTTTCTTTGACCTGATTGGCGCCGTTTTCCTGGTGGCATTTATTGCTGAACGTCGCGCCAAGCGCGCCTGAGAGTGGATGTAAGATATGAAGACGCTGAAACACTGGAGTTTGCATCAACAGCTGGAGCATCACGTTGAACTGACGGTCGATGGCCAGCACACCCTGTGCCTGTACGTACTGGAAGAGAATTTGTTCCGCGTCCTGCTAAAACGCCAGGGCCAGCTGGCGCTGGATCGCACCTGGAGCATCGCTCCGCAGCAGGATGTGCCGTGGGAAGGCCGCGCCCGGGATGACCTCAGCGGTTTTAGTCTCCCGGCCTGGCAGCTGGCCCAGGAGGGCGATACGCTGACTATCGCCACCCGCCAGCTGCGCGTCACCGTTTACCAGCCGCTGTGGCTGGAGTGGAGCTATCGCGACGAGGCCGGCGAATGGCAGCCGCTTGCCAATGACCGTCCGACCAGCGCCTACCTGGCGAATGCCCACGGCGACGGCGTCGCCCATTATCTGAGCCGCCGCAAAGACGAGCGTTTTTACGGCCTGGGCGAAAAGGCCGGCGACCTGCAGCGCACCGGTAAACGCTATGAGATGCGTAACCTCGATGCCATGGGCTACAACGCCGTCAGCACTGACCCGCTGTATAAACATATTCCGTTCACCATCACCCAGCGCAGCGATATCAGCTACGGCCTGTTCTATGACAACCTGAGCAGCTGCTGGCTGGATCTGGGGAACGAGATCGACAACTACCACACCGCCTATCGCCGCTGGCAGGCGGAAGCCGGCGACATCGATTATTACCTGTTTACCGGTAAGCAGGTGCTGGATGTGACCAAAGCCTTCGTTCGCCTGACCGGTAAAACGCTGTTTGGACCCAAATGGAGCCTCGGCTACAGCGGCTCCACCATGCACTATACCGACGCGCCGGATGCGCAAAATCAGCTGATGAACTTTATCCGCCTGTGCGAGCAGCACGCGATCCCCTGCGATTCGTTCCAGCTCTCTTCCGGCTATACCTCAATCAACGGCAAGCGCTACGTCTTTAACTGGAACTACGACAAGGTGCCGCAGCCCAAAGTGATGAGCCAGTCGTTTCACGATGCCGGGCTGAAGCTGGCCGCCAATATCAAACCGTGCCTGCTGCAGGATCACCCGCGCTACGGCGAGGTGGCGGAGCGCGGTCTCTTCATTCGCGATTCGCAAACTGACGCTCCGGAGCGTTCCAGCTTCTGGGATGATGAAGGGTCGCATCTCGATTTCACCAATCCGCAAACCGTGGCCTGGTGGCAGGAAGGCGTGACCACCCAGCTACTGGAGATGGGCATCGATTCGACCTGGAACGATAATAACGAATACGAAGTATGGGACGGCGAAGCCCGCTGCTACGGCTTTGGCCGCGAAATCGCCATCAAACATATTCGCCCGGTGATGCCGCTGTTGATGATGCGCGCCTCGCTGGAAGCCCAGCAGCGCTTTGCGCCGCAAAAGCGCCCATATCTGATCTCCCGCTCCGGCTGCGCCGGGATGCAGCGCTACGTCCAGACCTGGAGCGGCGACAACCGCACCAACTGGGATACGCTGCGCTATAACATCCGCATGGGCCTGGGGATGAGCCTTTCCGGGCTGTTTAACGTCGGCCACGACGTCGGCGGTTTCTCCGGCGATAAACCCGAGCCGGAACTGTTTGTGCGCTGGGTACAAAATGGCGTCATGCATCCGCGCTTTACCATTCACTCGTGGAATGACGACCAGACGGTAAACGAAGCATGGATGTATCCGGCCATCACTCCGGCGATCCGCTCAGCCATTGAGCTGCGCTACCGCCTGCTGCCCTATCTGTACACTCTGCTATGGCAGGCGCATGCTGATGATGAGCCGATGCTCCGCCCGACCTTCCTCGATCACCAGCACGATGCGCAGACCTTCGCCGAATGCGATGACTTCCTGCTGGGCCGCGACCTGCTGGTGGCCAGCGTGGTCGAGCCGGGCGCCCGCCAGCGTGAAGTATGGCTGCCAGATAATCAGGCCGGTTGGTACGATTTCTACAGCCATCAGTGGTTCGCCGGCGGCCAGTGGGTGACGCTGGACGCGCCGCTGGAAAAACTGCCGCTGTTGGTCCGCGCCGGCGCCGGTCTGCCGCTTAGTGAACGTATCAGCCATGTCGATGCGCAAAAAGACGATCGTCGCGAACTGCAGCTGTTCCCGCTGAAAGGTACCGGCTCAACCCGCGGTCTGCTGTTTGAAGACGACGGCGAAAGCTGGGGCTATAAACAGGGGGATGCGCTATGGCTGGAGTGGGAAATGACCTGCAGCGCCAGCAGCATAAACCTGGATATCAACGCCCGCGGCAACTATCGCCCGGCGTGGAAAGCGCTGAAGCTGTCATTACCGGTAGGAGAAAAGCGTAAGCTGCTGGTGAATGGCGTTGAAGGAACGGAGTGGAGGTTCTGACCATAGGCCGGCTGAAATGCCGGTATTGGTGGTCTAGAAATCCCCGGTGGCGCTATCGCTTACCGGGGCTACAGCACTATGCGGTTTGGTAGCCCGGGTAAGGCGTAGCCGCTACCCGGGTAACGGACAGGGATTACTCGATACCTTTGCTGCGCAGGTAGTCTTCGTAGTTGCCGCTGAAGTCGATCACGCGGTCCGGAGTGATCTCCAGGACGCGGGTCGCCAGCGAGCTGACAAACTCACGGTCGTGGGAGACAAAGATCAGGGTGCCCTGATACATCTCCAGCGCCATGTTCAGCGATTCAATCGACTCCATATCCAGGTGGTTGGTCGGTTCGTCCATCACCAGGATGTTTGGCTTCTGCATCATCAGCTTACCGAACAGCATGCGCCCTTTCTCGCCACCGGAAAGCACCTTCGCCGGCTTTTTGATATCGTCCTGGCTAAACAGCAGACGGCCGAGGATGCTGCGTACTGCCTGCTCGTCGTCGCCTTCCTGCTTCCACTGGCTCATCCATTCGAAGACCGTCAGGTCGTTTTCGAACTCGTACTCATGGTCCTGCGCGTAGTAGCCGATTTGCGCGTTTTCAGACCATTTCACGCTGCCGTTGTCCGGCTGCAGTTCGCCTACCAGGGTTTTCAGCATGGTGGATTTACCCACGCCGTTGGCGCCCAGAATGGCGATCTTTTCGCCCACTTCCAGCAGCAGGTTGACGTTTTTGAACAGCGGACCTTCATCAAAGCCTTTGGTAAGGGCTTCCACTTCCAGCGCGTTACGGAACAGTTTCTTATCCTGCTCGAAGCGGATAAATGGGTTCTGACGGCTGGAGGCTTTAACCTCTTCCAGCTTGATTTTGTCAATCTGGCGCGCGCGCGAGGTGGCCTGACGCGATTTAGAGGCGTTGGCGCTGAAGCGGCTAACGAAGGACTGCAGGTCCGCAATCTGCGCTTTTTTCTT
Organism: Klebsiella sp. 28; assembly: GCF_018223905.1. Lineage (NCBI taxonomy): Bacteria > Pseudomonadati > Pseudomonadota > Gammaproteobacteria > Enterobacterales > Enterobacteriaceae > Klebsiella > Klebsiella sp. 28. Next base: position 13,752 of record NZ_JAGRQY010000084.1, on the reverse strand, counting down.
GGCGTTGTCCGCCAGCAGACGCTCACGCGCCTGGGTGGCCGCGGTCATGTATTCGTCGTAGTTGCCCGGATACACGCGCAGCTCGCCGTAGTCGAGATCCGCCATGTGGGTGCAGACCATGTTCAGGAAGTGACGGTCGTGCGAAATGATAATCATGGTGCTGTCGCGATCGTTCAGCGTCTGCTCCAGCCAGCGAATGGTGTCGATGTCCAGGTTGTTGGTCGGTTCATCGAGCAGCAGGATATCCGGATTGGAAAACAGCGCCTGCGCCAGCAGGACGCGCAGCTTCCAGCCCGGCGCGACTTCGCTCATCGGGCCATAATGCTGTTCAACCGGAATGCCGACGCCGAGCAGCAGTTCGCCGGCGCGCGCTTCCGCCGAGTAGCCGTCCATTTCGCCATATTTGACTTCCAGGTCGGCCACTTTGTAGCCATCTTCTTCGCTCATCTCAGCGAGGGCGTAGATGCGATCGCGCTCCTGCTTCACTTCCCACAGCTCGCCGTGGCCCATGATGACCGTATCCAGCACGGTGAACGCTTCAAAGGCGAACTGATCCTGACGCAGCTTACCGATGCGCTCGTTCGGGTCGAGAGAAACGTTGCCCAGCGTCGGTTCGAGATCGCCGCCGAGGATCTTCATAAAGGTCGATTTACCGCTGCCGTTGGCGCCGATCAGACCATAACGGTTGCCGCCGCCAAATTTAACGGAGATATTTTCGAACAGCGGCTTACTGCCAAACTGCATGGTAACGTTGCTGGATACTAGCACGGGGATATCCTGAAAAAAGAGTATGAGGGGTGTGATACAGCAGACATTATGCCAGCAAATGACACACTTTTCACGGCCTGCGGTAAATTCCACCGCGGCGCTTGTGCTAAGGTCTTTGTCAGACGAGCCGGAAACCCGCGCTCAAACGGTTATTCTGTACGTATTTATAAGGAGTCCCATGACCAGCAGCCTATCGCGACACCCGGCTTTTTTATCCCTGCAGGGCGGCATCAATTTTCGCGACCTGGGCGGCCAGCTTGCCGCCGATGGACGCCGCGTCCGCAGCGGCAAGCTATTGCGATCCGGCGCGCTAAACCGGTTAACGGCGGAGGATCTCAACCACCTCGATACTTTGCCGCTCAGCCGGGTGCTCGACTATCGCGACCCCGGAGAGGTAGCCCGTACTCCGGACAAGCTTAGCCCGCTTACCCATTATCTTAACGCGCCGGCCAATCCGCCGGTGAGCGAGGTTAATGCGAAGGTCACCGAACTGAATGCCGCCACCCTTAACGCGCTGAACGGCGAGCAGTTTATGCTGCAACTCTACCGCCAGCTGCCGTTTAACAACCCGGCCTATCGCCAGCTCGCCGCCTGGCTGACCACGCCTTTTGAAGGCGCTTTACTGCAACACTGCGCGGTCGGCAAAGATCGCACCGGCGTCGGCTGCGCGTTAACGCTGTTCGCCGTCGGCTGCGACAGCGAAACGGTGATGGAGGAGTATCTCCTTACCCACGGCATGCTGACGCAGGTGGAGGCCTGGATGTTGGAGCTGCTCGGCAACGACCTCACTGCCCAAGGGCGCCAAAGCCTGGCGGATATTCTGACGGTAAAAGAGTCCTATCTCGCCGCCGCGCTGTCGGCTATTCACCAGCGCTATGGCACCGTCGACGCCTGGCTGGCGGCAGAGTACCAGCTTACCGCGCCGGTTCGCGCCGCGCTGCAGGCCCGGCTGCTGGAAGAGTAACCGCCCTTTACCCGCGCGGCGAGCGATGCTTCGGCCGCCTGCCGGACCGCGGCAGCCGAGGCGACAGGGAAAAAAATGTGATTTCGTACACATCTGATTTACCTGTTCAGCGGAATGCACATATAATGCGCTCCCATCTACTGTCTCAATCATTAACAAAGGCCTGTGTGGCGTTGATTTCGCACACGACATTAAAGACTATGAAATTATCTACACTCTTAGCGGCAGCCTTCGCCATCGTAGGCTTTTGCAATACAGCGTCTGCTGTCACCTATCCTTTGCCAACCGATGGCAGCCGTTTGGTTGGTCAGAATCAGGTCATTACCATTCCGGATGATAACAAACAGCCGCTGGAATACTTCGCGGCGAAATATCAGATGGGGCTTTCCAACATGCTGGAAGCCAACCCGGGGGTGGATACTTACCTGCCGAAGGGCGGTAGCGTCCTGAACATCCCTCAGCAGCTGATTCTGCCGGATACCGTGCATGAAGGGATCATTATCAACAGCGCGGAAATGCGTCTGTACTACTACCCGAAAGGCACCAATACCGTGATCGTTCTGCCGATCGGCATCGGCCAGTTAGGTAAAGATACGCCGATCAACTGGACCACCAAAGTCGAACGCAAGAAGGCCGGCCCGACCTGGACACCGACCGCCAAAATGCATGCTGAATACGCCGCCGCCGGCAACCCGCTGCCAGCCGTCGTACCGGCCGGTCCGGATAACCCGATGGGGCTGTACGCGCTGTATATCGGCCGTCTGTACGCCATCCACGGCACCAACGCTAACTTCGGTATCGGCCTGCGCGTGAGCCACGGCTGCGTGCGTCTGCGTAACGATGACATCAAATTCCTGTTTGAGAACGTGCCGGTCGGCACCCGCGTACAGTTTATCGATGAGCCGGTAAAAGCGACCACCGAGCCGGACGGCAGCCGTTACATCGAGGTGCACAACCCGCTGTCGACCACCGAAGCGCAGTTCCAGGGCGGCGAGATCGTGCCGATCACCCTGACTCAGCCGGTACAGGCAGTTACCAGCCAGTCTGATGTCGATCAGAACGTGGTTGAGCAGGCTATCCAGAACCGCTCCGGTATGCCGGTGCGTCTGAACTAAGTTGTGCTGACAAGAAAAACGGCGGGCCTGATGCCCGCCGTTTTTTTATCGGCATTTTCCCTCGAGGCGGCTAACGCTCGCCCGGGCTACCAAACCCTACCANNATTCACCAGAATAATCCCGCCGTGATCGTAGCGATAATGACAGTGGGCGTACTCCAGCGGCGTGCCATCCTCCAGATAGATAACCTGCTCCACCTCCAGCACCGGATCGGTCGGTTCGCAGTGAAGATGCTGTTTATCCAGTTCCCCGGGCTTCATCGCCCGCACCACGCGGTAAGATCCCATCAGCTTCAGCCCCAGCGTCTCCTGCACATAGCGAAACACGGAACCTTCCAGATGGCTTTTGGTTAACCCCGGCACCAGCCCCACCGGCATGACCGTCAGATCCAGCGATACCGGCTCGCCGTTGAGCAGCCGCAGGCGAACAAAGTCATACACCGGGGCATCGGCGTCGATAAGCAGCGAACTTTGCTCCTTGTCGCTGGGAAAGCGCACCGCAAAGCGCACCACTTCGCTTTGCACCTCGCCAAGATGCTCCCAGGTTTTGGTGGCGCCGAAATAGTCGCTGCCGGGCAGCTCCCACTGCGACAGCTGAAGGAAATTTTTCCGCACAAAGGTGCCCTGCCCTTTTCGGGTATAGATCAGCCCTTCGACGATTAACTGGCGCATCGCCTGCTGGATGGTCATCCGGCTGGTGCTGAACTCCGCCGCCAGCGCAAACTGGTCGGGTAGCGGCGCGCTGGCAGGATACTGCTGGCTGATGATGCGTTTTTTTATTTCCCGCGCGATTTGCAGATACTTCGCCGTCATTTCCCGGTCCTTATCCATTCAGTGAGTGGCTGGCAGGCTGGATACACCATCTGACCGCCAGGGCAGCGTTACATCGCTTCGCCGTTGCTGCGGAACACCTGCTTCAGCCATGCATAGCTCTTCTTCGGCACCCGCCGCAGGTCCTTGAGGTCATGGTTTTCGCGATTGACGTACACCACGCCGTAGCGCTTACGCATATCGCCCTGTGAGCTCAGGATATCGATTAATCCCCAGCCGAGATAGCCGATCACCTGCGCCCCATCCTCAAAGATGGCCGCTTTCATGGCGTTGATATGGTCGCGATGGTAAGCGATGCGGTAATCGTCGGCAATGGGATGTTCGCCGTCCCAGGACTCAATCACCCCGATGCCGTTTTCAATCGGGAACACCGGCAGGCGCCAGTCGTTATAGTAACGAGTGATGATCGTCCGGAAGCCCAGCGGATCAATCTGCCAGTTCCATTCCGTCGCTTTCAGGAACGGGTTATCCTGGTTGCCAAACAGCATATAGTTGTTGACCGCCGTTCCCGGCGGGATCGCGTCGCTGTTCAATGTGCGGCTGGCGTAATAGCTGAACGCCAGATAATCGACCTTCACCGTCGCCATCAGGGCGAGATCCTCCGGACGATAGATATCATCGAACCCTTCCGCGGCGACAAAATGCATCACCTCCGGACTATAACCCTCACCCGCGTAGGCGCGCAGCAGGTTCTGGTTTAAGAACTCATCCAGCTGCTGGGCGCAGAGGATATCGCGTGGTTTGCAGGTAGCCGGATAGACCAGAGCGTGAGCCAGCATTCCGCCCATCAGACACTGCGGCTTCGTCTGGTGCAGATAGTGAGTCAGATGGACGTGCGCCATCATCACATGATGCTGGATCAGATACAGTTCGCGCAGGGTCTTCTCCCCCTGCAGATAGCCGGAAATCAGAAACGCTTCCGGCGAATGGTACAGATTCTGCTCATTAAAGGTGAGCCAGTATTTCACCTTGTCGCCATAGCAGGCGATCATCTTCTGGCCGTAGCGGATAAAAGCGTCCATCACCCGGCGGTCGGTAAAACCGTTGTAGCGCTCCGCCAGCGACAGCGGCATATCGAAGTGGTACAGGCAGATCATCGGCTCAATGCCGCGGGCGATCAGTTCATCTATAAATTGATGGTAGAAGGCGATCCCCTGTTCATTGAATTCGCCATCTCCGTCAGGGCACACCCGGCTCCAGGCGATCTGAAAACGGTAGCAGTTCATGCCCAGATCCTGCATCAAATCGAAATCTTCCCGATAACGATGATAAGAGTCGGTCGCCACCTTCCAGTCGGAGGCGAACTCCGCCGGTTGACGGATATCATACACCGACATCCCCTTGCCACCCTCGTTCCACGCCCCCTCCGTCTGCATGCTGGAGACGGAGTTTCCCCATAAAAAAACTGCCGGTAGTCTGTTCTTCATGCTGCGCCTCGGTATATGACTAGTCATTTAAACGTAATGACTAGTCATATACCGGAAAGTGAAAAGGTAAGCAAAGGCCGGGATCGGTTTCTGTGAGCCGGACAAAAAAAGATCGCCCCGAAAGGCGATCCTGGCGATCGAAGTGAATGATGGCGCGATTCTGTTGAGATCAGGCGCTGAGTTTGAAGAGCCAGTAGCCGCTGAGTGCCGCCCATAGCAGCATTGGAATGGAGTAGAGATGGAAGCGCCACCAGATGCGCCGATCGCTGGCCATACGCAGGGCGATAATATTGGCCAGCGAGCCCGGCAGCAGGCCAAAGCCGCCCACGTTAACCGCCCAGGCGAGCAGTATTGACGGCGGGACATAGTTGAGCAACAGAATAGTCGAGGGCACATTACTGATCACCTGCGACAGGCCAATAGCGGTCAGCCACAGTCCACCGCCGGAGAGGGTCCCCACCCCGCTCAGCACCTGGTGCAGCGCCGGAAGCTGGGTCAGCAGATGGACGTCAATAAACATCACCATAAACACCAGCAACAGCGACCAGTCGACATGGACGATCACCGCCCGGGCCAGCACCAGGAAGCCCAGCAGCACCAGCGCCAGCCCCCACAGGGCCTGATTCATCTCCAGCGCCGTCAGAAACACCACATACAGTCCCAGACAGCTCCAGACGAGCTTGGGTTGCCATGACGGCGCCCTGTCGCTGCTCTGGTAACTGAGCCGCTTCGCCGGAAAACAGAACCAGCACAGCGCCAGCAGGGTCAGCATCATCGCCGCTGCCAGAGGCAGCATCTGACCGATAAACCCGAAGAAAGAGAGGCCGGATCGTCCCCACAGCAAAATATTCTGCGGGTTGCCGATCGGCGTCAGCAGCGAACCGGCGTTCACCGCCAACGCTTCGAAAATAATCAGCCGGTTCACCGGGATGGCGCACCATTTTTTTAGCGTCAGCGTCAACGGCACCACAATAAACAGCGCAACGTCGTTGGTAAGAAAGGTAGACAACAGCGCCGCCGCCAGCACCATAAAGATGGCCAGCTGGCGCTCAGTCACAAAGCGGCGGGCCATTTTTCGGCCCAGCACGTCAAAATAGCCGCTCAGTTCGATCCCCTTAGTCAACAACATCAGGCCGCTAAGCGTGACGATGGTATGCCAGTCAATGGCCGCCGGCCAGCTTGCCGGGACAAACGGCACGATGGCGCTGAGCACGCAGGCGATAATCAGCAGCAAATGGAGAAAACGATCGCGCAGCAGCGACTGGACGAAGGGAAGAGTCATGCTTCCTGAGATCCCTGTGTTTGGGTAAATTTCAGGAACATCGCCAGCGTCTCTTCGCTCACGTGATGCTCCATCCCTTCCGCATCACGTCGGGCAATCTCCGCGCTGACGCCGATCGCCAGCAGGAAGTTCTCCACGATTTGATGGCGCTCGCGGCTCTCCTGGGCTAGCTTCTCACCTTCCGGGGTTAAGAAGATCCCGCGCCAGGGGATCTGTTCAATAAGACCGACGCTGGCCAGGCGTTTAAGCATTTTAGCGACCGTAGGTTGCGAAACGCCAAGACGCGCGGCCATATCCACCTGGCGCGCCTCGCCCACTTCGTTGATCAGATCGGAGATCAGCTCCACATAGTCATCGATCAGCTCGCGGCGATGCGCTTCCCGCACCTGGCGAAACCCTTCCACGTGCTCTTCAACATTCACTAACTGCGTCACTTTTTTTGTTATTGGCTTACCTGCGCGACGGTTCATTGTGCTTCCTCATTCGTGTGACGCGTCAAGCATCGTATAAAAAGATCCACATTGTAATGGATTGCGCCAAGAGCACAAAAAATTAACGTTTTAGCCATAGCTATAAAATATAGCCTGTGCTATATCTGTATATAATGCAAACATCCATCAGGGAATGACGGAGCGAACTGGCAGGAGGAGAGCAGATGAATGAATTCAAGAGGTGCATAAACGTGTTTAGCCATTCACCCTTTAAAGTACGATTAATGCTGATCGGTATGCTGTGCGAGATGATCAACGGTAAACCGCAGCAGGGTAAACCCAATTCCTAAGGCGGCGTCGCGGTACGCCGCTTCATTTTTCTGTCATTTTCTGCCGGTAAAATGACCGGTTCCCCCCGTTTCCCTGACCTTTTTTCAAGTTTTGTAAGCGCCCTCGCAAAACAATCTGTTATGTCTGGTTGACCTTACCATTTACAAGCCCTATCTTTGCACAGCCCTGCCACATTCGCGGCTCGCAGAGACCCTCTTCACGCACTGTCCAGCAGGTTTTACCCCTTGACGCCAGGGGATGCGCATGGCCTCTTTTTGATTGTTTACTATGAATGTCACCACCCTGAAAGATACGCTGGTCGCCCGCCGACTGGCACTGAACCCATGGACGGGATTCTACTTTTTACAGTCGCTGTTAATTAACCTGGCGCTGGGCTATGAATTTAGCCTGCTTTATACCGTGGCATTTACCTGTGTGTTACATCTGCTGTGGCGCGCCTTTCCGCGCGTCCAGAAAGCGGTGGTCGGCGCCTATTCCCTGCTGGCGGCTCTGTACTATCCCTTTGGCCAGGCCTACGGTGCCCCCAACTTCAACACTCTGCTGGCGCTGCACGCCACCAACGTGGAAGAGTCTACGGAAATCCTGACCATCTTCCCGTGGTACAACTATCTGCTGGCGGTCTTCATCTTCGCTCTCGGGGTCATTGCGGTTCGCCGTAGGATCGTTGAGCCATCACGCTGGGGAAAAATGGATACGCTGGGCCTGTTGTTCAGCATCGGGATCTTCTTTCTCCAGCCGGTGCAAAACCTTGCCTGGGGCGGTGTATTCAAGGTGATTGACACCGGTTATCCGGCCTTTCGTTTTGTCAAAGACGTGGTGGTGAATAACAACGAGGTGCTGGACGAACAGGCCCGGATGGCGCAGCTGGCTGGCATGAAAGACAGCTGGCACGTGTTGGCGATAAAGCCAAAATACCATCTCTATGTGGTGGTGATCGGTGAAAGCGCGCGCCGCGATGCCCTCGGCGCTTTCGGTGGCCATTGGGACAACACGCCGTTTGCCAGCTCGGTAAACGGTTATCTGTTTAACAACTACATCGCCGCCAGCGGCTCAACGCAGAAATCGCTCGGCCTGACGCTTAACCGGGTGGTCGATGGCAAACCACAGTATCAGGATAACTTTGTCACCCTCGCCAACCGCGCCGGTTTCCAGACCTGGTGGTTCTCCAACCAGGGGCAAATTGGCGAGTACGACACCGCTATCGCCAGCATCGCCAAACGGGCGGATGAAGTACAGTTCCTGAAAAACGGCGATTTCGAAGCCAATAAAAACACCCAGGACGAGCAGTTGCTGAAGCTGACCGAGCAGGTGCTCTCAACCCAGCGTACCCAGCCGCAGCTGATTGTCCTGCACCTGATGGGCTCTCACCCACAGGCCTGCGATCGGACCAAGGGCAAATACACGGTTTTCGTTCAGTCGAAAGAGACCTCATGCTACCTCTACAGCATGACGCAGACCGATTCGCTGCTGGCTAAGCTTTATCATCAGTTGCAAAATTCCGGTGACACTTTTTCCCTGACCTATTTTTCCGATCATGGTCTGGCGTTCAAGGAGCGGGGCAAAGAGGTGCAGTATCTGGCGCATGACGATAAGTTCCAGCAGAACTTCCAGGTGCCGTTTATGGTGCTATCCAGCGATGACAAAGCGCATAAAGTGATTAAGGCGCAGCGTTCGGCGAATGATTTCCTCAGTTTCTTCTCCCAGTGGACCGGGATCCAGGCGGCGGAAATCACCCCACGCTATCGGTTTATCTCTGAGCAAAAGGCCGGTCCGGTGTACATCACCAACTTCCAGCTGCAGAAGGTGGACTACGCTCACCTCGGTACCGATGAGTTCACAGTCAATTAATCGCGCCGGCCCGGCCAGTCGCCCGGGCCGGCCGTCAGCAGGCAAAAAAAATCCGCCCCGAGAGGCGGATTTTTCATATCACCGGAGTGATTAGAAGCGGTAACCCACGCCAGCAATCCAGGTGCCGACGTCAACGTTACGAATACGAGACTGCTCGTAGGAGAAGTCCAGAGCAACGTTTTCGATCGGGTTGAACTGCAGACCAGCACCGTAGGAGAAACCGTAGTCGCTCATATCGGATTTATGAGGGTAGTTGTTGTTCTGGAATTTACCGTAACCAACACCCACTACGCCGTAGATGCTTGCCCAGTCGTTCAGACGGTAAGCTGGACCAGCGGTGATGCCGTAGTACTGACCTTTGTTGTAAGTACCGTTGCTGTTGTTATCCTTCTCGGTGTAGGTGAAGGAACCGATAACGCCCAGCGGGTTGTTATCTTGCTCGTAACGGTATTTCAGGTTGAAACCGCCAGCTTTGTTCGCTTTACCCTGCATGTCGCTCTGCGCGTAACCGCCGGTTACGGTAGAAGTTGCAGCAAATGCAGTGGTACCTACGGATGCAGCCAGAACAACGGCCAGTGCTGAAAGACGTGCAATTTTATTCATAACCACCTCAAATGTGTTTCTAATAAGTCCTAAGCCTTAAATATATCAAAAACTTTTGGGAAACTCTTTGGAGTTTACATTGTCTAACATACTTTTTCATGTAACCAAAAGTTTCCATATTTCTGTAACAATATGGAAAACAACAATTTTTGGCGTTAACTTACATCTTAACGCTCATTAAGAAATTCGCAAGCATCCAGATTAATCCTAACCGCCTGGTGAATTTCTCAGCAGTTTTCGCCATTGTACTGTTTTTGCCCCTGTTTTTTTCAACATTAGCTCAACCGCCGGCAGGTAATTCCAGTACACTGGAACTTTTACCCCTTTTGACAAAACCTGACAGGAGAAAGGATGCCCGGTCCATCCAGAAAAGCGGCGGCATGGTTGCCGATACTGGTGATTTTAGTCGCCATGACCTCGATTCAAAGCGGCGCATCGCTTGCTAAATCGCTGTTCCCGGTGGTCGGCGCCCCGGGCGTCACCGCCCTGCGTCTGGCCCTGGGAACGCTGATTCTGGTGGTGGTGTTCAAGCCATGGCGGCTACGTTTCTCCCCGGCGCAGCGCGTGCCGCTGCTACTGTACGGCCTGGCGCTCGGGGCGATGAACTATCTCTTTTATTTATCCCTGCAGCGCATTCCGCTCGGCGTGGCGGTGGCCCTGGAGTTTACCGGCCCGCTGGCGGTGGCGCTGTTTGGTTCGCGCCGCCCGCTGGATTTTGTCTGGGTGGCGCTGGCGATCCTCGGACTATGGTATCTTCTGCCGCTGGGGCAGAACGTGGCGCAGGTCGATTTAACCGGCGCGCTGTTCGCCCTCGGCGCCGGGGCGTGCTGGGCGGTCTATATTCTGACCGGACAGCGTGCCGGTGAAGAGCATGGTCCAGCCACGGTAGCGATGGGGTCGCTCATCGCCTCGCTGGTGTTTGTGCCGTTAGGTATGGCGCAGGCCACCGATACGCTGTGGCAGTGGTCGCTGCTGCCGCTGGGTTTGGGGATCGCGATTCTCTCTACCGCGCTGCCCTACTCCCTCGAGATGATGGCCCTGACGCGCTTGCCGACGCGCACCTTCGGCACGCTGATGAGCCTTGAGCCAGCGTTAGCAGCCCTCTCCGGTATGATCTTCCTCGGTGAAACGCTGAAGCTCTCCCAGACTCTGGCGCTCGGCGCGATCATTATCGCCTCGATGGGCGCCACGCTGACTATGCAACGGCAGAGTAAAGTCGAGCAGGTCGATATCAATTAACATTCTGTTACGGCGCCGGCCCGAGAGAAATCCGGGCCGTTCAGCCAAATATAAACACCTGATATTTAAATATTTTTAAAATAACCACCCACTTTGCGCTATCGGAGTGATATAGCCTGCCGATGCCTCACTCTTGAAAACCCTTGCTATACTTATTTCCGAAGTCATTTGGGACAACGCTCCACATCATTCAGATCTGAAGTGTGATGAGCATCAATATCAAGAGGATATGAAACGATGAGTACCGCAAAACTGGTTAAATCAAAAGCGTCTAATCTGGTCTATACCCGCAACGATGTCGCTGACAGCGAAAAGAAAGCGACCATTGAGCTGTTGAATCGCCAGGTGATCCAGTTCATTGACCTGTCACTTATCACCAAGCAGGCACACTGGAATATGCGCGGTGCGAACTTTATCGCCGTGCACGAAATGCTGGATGGCTTCCGTACCGCGCTGACCGAACATCTGGACACCATGGCCGAGCGCGCGGTGCAGTTGGGCGGCGTCGCCCTGGGTACCACTCAGGTCATTAACAGCAAAACCCCGCTGCAGAGCTACCCGCTGGACATCCATCACGTTCAGGATCACCTGAAAGCCCTGGCTGACCGCTACGCGGTAGTGGCGAACGATGTGCGTAAGGCGATCGACGAAGCAAAAGACGAAGACACTGCAGATATCTTCACCGCGGCTTCCCGCGATCTGGATAAATTCCTGTGGTTCATTGAAGCCAACATCGAGTAAGGCTTTGCCGCCGGCCCAGCGCGGTCGGCGGCGCCTCAGCGTTTCTCCCTGCCCTATATTCCATCCTTTGCTTTTCATCCTCCACTGGCCTTGCACCGTTTCAGGGCACCAGATTGATGAAAATGCGCGCAAAAGTAAAAAGATTGTAATAATCACCTCACACAATCGTTACGTCGAGATTGTTTTCCCATCAGGGTTTGCGCTAAAAATGGGCTGGTAATTCAGCACCCTTATGACGCACCAAAATGACGCCCCATCATGGTGCAGTCACTGCCTGAAATGATCGATCTTGTGCAACGACTTACGCTTCGTTTGTTGAAAAACAACAGCTTGTAAAAGTGGCACGATTTTTTCATTAGGCTAGTCGTTCTCGCAGGGGATCGTCCCGTGGATATAAAAGGAAATGCTATGAAGTCTGTATTTAAAGTTTCACTGGCTGCACTGACCCTGGCTTTTGCGGTTTCTTCCCATGCCGCCAATAAGACCCTGGTTGTCGCCACCGATACGGCGTTCGTCCCGTTCGAATTTAAGCAAGGCGATAAGTATGTGGGTTTTGACGTTGACCTGTGGGCGGCTATCGCCAAAGAGCTGAAGCTCGACTACACCCTGAAGCCAATGGACTTCAGCGGCATTATCCCGGCGCTGCAAACCAAAAATATCGATCTGGCGCTGGCGGGGATCACCATTACCGACGAGCGTAAAAAAGCGATCGACTTCTCCGACGGCTACTACAAAAGCGGCCTGCTGGTGATGGTCAACGCCAATAATAACGACATCAAAGATGTCAAAGATCTGAACGGTAAAGTGGTCGCGGTGAAGAGCGGCACCGGCTCCGTTGACTACGCGAAAGCCAATATCAAAACCAAAGATCTGCGTCAGTTCCCGAACATCGATAACGCCTATATGGAGCTGGGAACCGGTCGCGCGGATGCCGTGCTGCACGATACGCCGAATATTCTGTACTTCATCAAAACCGCGGGCAACGGTAAGTTCAAAGCGGTAGGCGAATCACTGGAAGCGCAAAACTACGGTATCGCCTTCCCGAAAGGCAGCGACGAGCTGCGTGAGAAAGTGAACGGTGCGCTGAAAACGCTGCGCGACAATGGTACCTATAACGAAATTTATAAAAAATGGTTCGGCACTGAACCCAAATAATAAAAACGTACTTCGCCGGACCGAGGTCCGGCGACACCACAACGGTCTTCCGGCACAGGCTCGGCGGGAGACGGTATTTTGGNNGTATTATGCAGTTTGACTGGAGTGCCATCTGGCCTGCCATTCCGATTTTGCTGGAAGGCGCCAAAATGACGCTGTGGATTTCCGTCCTCGGCCTGGCCGGCGGTCTGATAATTGGTCTGGTGGCCGGTTTCGCCCGCTGCTTCGGCGGCTGGATCGCCAACCACATCGCGCTGGTCTTTATTGAAATCATTCGCGGCACCCCGATTGTGGTGCAGGTTATGTTCATCTACTTTGCGCTGCCGATGGCCTTTAGCGATCTGCGCATCGACCCCTTCTCCGCGGCGGTAGTGACCATCATGATAAACTCGGGCGCCTATATCGCGGAAATCACCCGCGGCGCGGTGCTCTCCATACATAAAGGCTTCCGCGAAGCGGGCCTGGCGCTTGGCCTGTCGCGTCGCGAAACCATTCGCCACGTGATCCTGCCGCTGGCGCTGCGCCGCATGCTGCCGCCGCTGGGCAACCAGTGGATCATCAGCATCAAGGATACCTCGCTGTTCATCGTCATCGGCGTCGCCGAACTGACCCGTCAGGGACAGGAGATCATCGCGGGCAACTTCCGCGCGCTGGAAATCTGGAGCGCCGTAGCCGTGATCTACCTGATTATCACCCTGGTCCTGAGCTTTATTCTGCGTCGTCTTGAAAGAAGGATGAAAATCCTGTGATTGAATTTAAAAACGTCTCCAAGCACTTTGGTCCGACCCAGGTGCTACACGATATCTCTCTGAAAATTAATCAGGGTGAAGTGGTGGTCATTATCGGCCCTTCCGGTTCCGGTAAATCAACGATGCTGCGCTGCATCAATAAGCTGGAAGAGATCACCAGCGGCGATCTGATTGTCGATGGTCTGAAGGTCAACGACCCGAAGGTGGACGAACGTCTGATTCGTCAGGAAGCCGGGATGGTTTTCCAGC
>NZ_JAGRQY010000083.1:0-49049 GCF_018223905.1 Klebsiella sp. 28 | reverse complement strand
TTTATATATTGCGCTTTCAATGGCCATTGCAATTGATCAAGATCAAGAAAAGCCGGTGATTTCACTATTTTTTTATTATCAGTATAACCCTATATGATGAGGTGTTATTTTGGCGAAAATATCGATAGATGTTAAAAGAAAAATGAACAATAAATGCTGGAATTATTTTCTGTTTTAGTATCTTTATGATTTTATTGTATTTTTTGTTGTTTCCTTGTCATTGTTTATGTTAACAAAAGTATCCTAATTGTTATCACGCATTTGTATTATGTAAATGCTATTTATTATTTTAATAATACAATAGAGGTAGCGATGTTATTGCTGGGGTTAAATAGTTTTATAACTAACGTAATTGGTTTAGTAATTAAAAAAGGCGCTATATTATTGGCATGACAACAGGAATTAAAAAACCAAAACCATTAATGATTCCGTCACCCCATTCTGAGCTTTTAATATTTTAAAATCTGGAGCGTAACTTATGACCAGTAACGAACGTATTTTGCAGCCATTTACTTTACCAAATGGTACCGAGCTGAAAAACCGTTTGCTCATGGCGCCAATGACCACCTGCACCGGTTATTTCGATGGTACCGTCACCAGCGAGCTGGTGGAGTACTACCGCGCGCGCGCCGGAAGCATCGGTACCATTATTGTCGAGTGCTGCTTTATTGATGACTACGGTCTGGCCTTCCCGGGAGCGATCGGCATCGATAATGATGAAAAAATTGCCGGCCTGGCGAAAATCGCTGAGGCGATCAAAGCCGAAGGTTCAAAAGCGATTCTGCAGATCTACCACGGCGGCCGTATGGTCGACCCGCAGCTGATCGGGGGGCGCCAGCCGGTGGCGCCGAGCGCTATTGCCGCGCCGCGTGAGGGCGCCGCCATGCCGCGGGCGCTGAGCGGAGAAGAAGTGGAAGGGATGATCGCCAAGTTTGGCGACGGCGTTCGTCGCGCCATTCTCGCCGGTTTCGACGGGGTCGAAATTCACGGCGCCAACACCTATCTCATTCAGCAGTTCTATTCGCCGAACTCCAACCAGCGCGATGACGAGTGGGGCGGTAGCCGCGACAACCGCGCCCGTTTCCCACTGGCGGTGCTGGGTATTACCCACAAAATGGCCCGCCAGTATGCTGACGATGCCTTTATCATCGGCTATCGCTTCTCGCCGGAGGAGATGGAGGTCCCGGGGATCCGCTTTGACGACACCATGTATCTGCTGGAAAAGCTGGCCGCCCGCGGTGTCGACTATCTGCACTTCTCGGTGGGTGCCACCCTGCGTCCGTCTATCGTCGATACCAGCGATGCGACGCCGCTGATCGAGAAATACTGCGCGATGCGCTCTGACACCCTCGCCCAGGTGCCGGTGATGGGCGTCGGCGGGGTGGTGAACGCCGCTGATGCCGAGCAGGGCCTCGATCATGGTTATGACCTGATCGCCGTGGGCCGCGCCTGCATCGCCTATCCGGACTGGGCGTCACGTATCGCCGCCGGCGAAGAGCTGGAGCTGTTTATCGACAGCACCCAGCGTGAAGCGCTGCACATTCCGGAACCGCTATGGCGTTTCTCGCTGGTGGAAGCGATGATCCGCGACATGAGCATGGGCGACGCCAAATTTAAACCGGGGACGTTTGTTGAGACCGTCCACGATGACGCCAATGAGCTGGTGATCAACGTCAGCCTCGAAAATGACCATATTGCCGATATCGAACTGGCGGCGAGCCCGGTCCAGACCGTGGAATTCACCACCAGCTTCGAAGAGATCCGCGAACGTATTCTCACCGCCAATACCCCGCACGTCGATGCCATTTCCGGGGCCACCAGCCAGAGCGAGGCGGTGAAAAAAGCGGTCGCCAAAGCGATGCTGAAATCGAGTAAAGCGCTGGCGGCGGAAGAGGGCGGCAATGACGTCGCGCCGAAAAGCTATGATGTGGTGGTAGTCGGCAGCGGCGGCGCCGGTCTGGCGGCAGCCATTCAGGCCCACGACGAAGGGGCCAGCGTGCTGATCGTTGAAAAAATGCCAACCATCGGCGGGAACACCATCAAGGCTTCCGCCGGGATGAACGCCGCGGAAACCCGCTTCCAGCGCGTGAAAGGTATCGAAGACAGTAAGGAGTTGTTCTATCAGGAAACCCTGAAGGGCGGCCACAACAAAAACAACCCGCAGCTGCTGCGCCGTTTCGTTGAAAACGCGCCGCAAGCCATTGAGTGGCTGGCGGACCGGGGCATTATGCTCAACGACATTACCACCACCGGTGGGATGAGCATTGACCGTACCCACCGTCCGCGCGACGGGTCAGCGGTTGGCGGCTATCTGATTAGCGGCCTGGTGCGCAACATCACCAAACGCGGTATTGACGTCCTGCTGGATACCTCGGTGGAAGAGATCCTGATGCGCGGGGATGAGGTTAGCGGTGTACGTCTGATCAACGACGAAAAAGAGGTCATTGAAGTACAGACCAAAAGCATCGTAGTGGCCACCGGCGGCTTCAGCGCTAACAGCGCGATGGTCGTGAAGTATCGTCCTGACCTTGAAGGCTTCGTCACCACTAACCACAAAGGGGCTACCGGGAGCGGTATCGCGTTGCTGGAACGCATCGGCGCCGGCACCGTGGACATGGGCGAAATTCAGATTCACCCGACCGTCGAGCAGCAGACCTCGTATCTGATTTCCGAATCGATTCGCGGCGGCGGCGCTATTCTCGTAAACCAGCAGGGGAACCGCTTCTTCAACGAGATGGAGACCCGCGATAAAGTCTCGGCGGCGATTATCGCTCTGCCGGAACACTATGCTTACATCGTCTTCGACGAGCATGTGCGGGCGAAAAACAAAGCTGCCGACGAGTACATCGCCAAAGGCTTCGTCACCAGCGCCAGCTCACCGCGGGAACTGGCGGAGAAACTGGGGATGGATTACCATGCCTTCCTCGCCACCCTCGAGTGCTATAACGGGGCGGTGGAAAAACAGCATGATGAACAGTTTGGCCGGACCACCGCGCTGCGCGCGCCGATTAACGAAGGCCCGTTCCACGCCATTCGCATCGCCCCCGGCGTGCACCACACCATGGGCGGCGTGACCATTAATACCGATGGCGAAGTGCTGAATGTGGCGCAGCAGCCGATTCGCGGCGCCTACGCCGCCGGTGAAGTGGTGGGCGGGATCCACGGCGGCAACCGTATCGGCGGTAACGCGGTGGCGGATACCATCATCTTCGGTACCCTCGCGGGCCATCAGGCGGCGAAACGTGCCAGAGGATAACCTGTAACCTTGATCCTGCCGGGTTGGCGCTTTCGCCGCCCGGCTTGCCCCTTCTAAGGAGAGCCCGATGTCCGATAACCGCGTCTATAGCTACTCCGCCGTGTTGATGGGCTCGCCCATCCTGCTCAAACTCTGTTCCCACGATGAGGCGATGGCCTCCCGCGTTTTCCAGCTTATCAAGCGCTACGAAGACCTGCTTACCGTTAACCGCGCCGAGTCGCAGGTGATGGATATCAACCATGCCGCCGGGCGTCATCCGGTCACCGTCAGCCGACCGGTCTTTCAGCTGATCCAGTGCGCCAAAGCCGCCAGCATGGTGCGCGACAGCGCCTTTAACCTCGCCATCGGCCCGCTGGTGAAGCTGTGGCGAATTGGTTTTCACGGGCACAGCGTGCCTGACGCGGATGATATCAGAGCCCGACTGGCGCTGACCCGCCCACAGGAGGTGATCCTCGATGAGGCAACCTGCAGCGTGTTTCTCCAACAGCCGGGGATGGAGCTGGATCTCGGGGCGATCGCCAAAGGTTATATCGCTGACCGCGTGCGCGATTATCTCCGTCAGCAGCAGGTGGAGAAGGCGCTGATCAACCTCGGCGGCAATGTGCATACCCTCGGCGAATGGGCCATTGGCCTGAAAAAACCATTTGCCGACGCGCAGGCGCTGATCGGTTCCCTGACGGTCAACGGGCAATCGGTAGTCACCTCCGGGACCTACGAGCGCTATTTCGAACAGGATGGCAAACGCTGGCACCATATTCTCGACCCGCGCAGCGGTTATCCGCTGGACAACGAACTCGACAGCGTGACGGTCATTTCCGCGGATTCTTTAGACGGCGACATCTGGACCACGCTGCTGTTCGGCCTCGGCGTGGAGAAGGGCTGCGCAGCGCTGCGTCAGCGGCAGGATATCGACGCGATTTTCGTTACCAAAAATCGCGACATTATTCTCTCATCGCCGCAGCGGCTGCGTTTTGCGCCGCTGGACAGCGGCTATCGGGTTATTGACTGTACTGCTTAAGCAAACTGTACTGTTCGGCGACCAGGCGGTAGCGATAGACCGGCCGCCCGGTAGCGCCGTAGTGGATAGTGGTATAGAGAATATTGATCTGCGCCAGCCAAATCAGATATTTGCGGCAGGAAACGCGGGAGATATTCACCGCCGCCGCCAGCTCATCGGTAGAGAATTCGACATCCGGATGGGCGTCAATCCACTGGCAGAGTGTGCGCAGCGTTTGCGCGGTTAACCCTTTAGGCAGCTTGCGCGCGTCGCTGGCCTCCGGCGCGCCGCCGTGCAGCAGGCGGTCGACATCGGCCTGTTCGTAATAGGGCTGGCCGGTTATTAGCTTGCGCTTCTCCCGCCAGGTGGTGAGCGCCTCTTCAAAGCGCGGAAACTGGAAGGGTTTAATCAGGTAATCGACCACCCCGTAATGCATCGCGGTCTGTACCGTGGCGGCATCCGCCGCCGAGGTAATCATGATAACGTCGATGGCGCGCCCCGACTCGCGGATGGTCGGCAGGAGATCGAGCCCGCTGTCCTGCTGCATGTAGACATCCAGCAGCACCAGATCGATCTCCTGCTGCGGATCGTTAATCATCTCCTGGGCCTGACTGAGCGTCGAAGCGCTCCCGCTGCAACGAAAGCCGGGAACCCTTGCCACGTACAGGCGATTCAGTTCGGCCACCATGGCATCATCGTCAACAATTAAAACATTTATCACGCAGGTTTCCTTTTACTATCCCAGGGGAGATGAACAAAAAATTGGGTAAATACGCCGGGTTCCGATTCGACGGCGAGGGTGCCGCCGAGCTCGCGCAACTGCTGGTTGGCAAGAAACAGCCCGACGCCGCGATTCTCGCCTTTGGTGGAGAAGCCTTTGTTAAAGATAGCGTCGATGTTGTTCTCCGGGATCCCCGGCCCATCGTCGCTCACTTCACCGCTTAGCCAGCCGTCCTGGTAGTGCAGCAGCAGGCCGATCTCACCCTCCGCCTGGCCGCTCATGGCGTCCAGCGCGTTCTCAATAAGGTTGCCCAGCACCGTCACCAGCACCGTGACCTGTTTCTCGTTCGGACAATCCGGCACCAGGCTCTCCTCCGCCAGCGTCAGGGTAAAGCCGCACTCTGTGGCGCGCTGAATTTTACTTATCAGGAAGCCGGCCACCACCGGGGATTTAATGCGATGTTGAATGTCGCCGATGTCCGCCTGGTAGCGGTGGGCGGTCTGCAGCACGTATTCCTCGAGTTTGCCGTAGCTTTTCATATTCAGCAGACCGAGGATCACGTGCAGTTTATTCATAAACTCATGGGAGGTGGTGCGCAGGGCATCCACATAGCTCATCATGCCGTCCAGTCGCTGCAACAATTGGCTGACCTCAGTTTTATCGCGGAAGGTACAGATGGCGCCGACCACCGCACCCTGGCTGCGAATGGGCACTGTATTGCCGATCAGCAGCAGACCATTGCACCCCAGTTCGCGGTCGTACATTGGCTCGCCGCTCTGCAGTACGGTCTGCAGATCGTCGAGCAGGGGGCTGTGAACGAGAGTCTTATCCGGGCCGGAAAAGAGGATCTCTTCCGCCGCGGGGTTGATGAGATTTACCTCGCCATGGGCATCGACCGCTACCACCCCCTCCTTGAGGGCGTGAAGCATGGCCTGACGCTGCTGAAACTGGGTGGATATTTCGTGCGGCTCCAGCCCCAGCAGCACGCGCTTCAGGCCGCGAACCAGGCTCCAGGTGCCCAGCGCGCAGACCAGCGCGCTGAACAGGATGGTCAGCAGCACGTCCCAACGGCTGTTGGCGATCTGTTCGTCCACTTTACTCAGTGAAATGCCGACCACCACCACGCCGATTTGCTGATGCCGTTCGTTGAACACCGGCGTAAACACCCGTAGCGCCGGGGCCAGCACCCCGTGGTTGATGGCGACATTCTCTTTTCCCTGCAGCGTCGGCTGAATATCGTGGCCGATGAACGGTTTGCCGATGATTGAGCTGTCCGGATGCGAATAGCGAATACCCTGCATATCGGTGACGATAGCGTACAACAGGTCGTTGCGGCGGGTAATGGCCTGCGCCAGCGGCTGAATGATCTGCTGCTGCGGGGGCGCCTCCAGTCCGCGCTTCACCTGCGGCATATCGGCCATGGTGCGCGCCACCGCCAGTGCGGTTTCTTTCAGACCGTCGCGGGTGGCGTTGCTGATCTGCATATACCACAAGGCATACACCAGCAGCAGCACGGCGCCGATGACGCTGCCGATCATCAAGGACACGGCGGTGCTCAGCTTTAACGGTAAGGCGCGTTGGCGAACGCGAGGCGGGTGCTCTGAAGCCTTCATGACGACCCCGGGTAGATTCAGTGAAAGATTATTATCGCCGATAGCGCGGCATACATAAAGCCGTGTAATCAAAGCAAAAGGCCGCTTTTGCTACGGCAGACTCCTTCTGCGCGCGGTACACTGCGGCTTTTCGCCACAGGCTTAAGGGAGACACTATGGAACTGGCTTCTCTGGTCCGGGATATCCTCCGGCAGCGGCACGTTGAACGTCTGGCGCAGCATCGTGAACAGGATAATGAAGCGGAAGCAGAGTGGGAGATCGCCCGCTGGCGGCATCGCAGCGGGGTGGTGATCCAGCGCCGCTATGAGCTCGAGATCGCGCAGCAGGATAGCGCATCCTGCCCGGAGTGCTGGATTGACTGGCAGGTTATCGACGCCGCCGACCAGGAGATCAACCCGATGCGCAAACAGTTTTATAACCTTTGCCAGCAATCCTTCTGGCTGGCTATGCAGGCGGGTGGTGAAGATGAGACCTCAGACAGAATTGCTCAGATAACCGACAATCACCCGTAAACGCGCGTTGGGGACGGTAAACTGTGACCCCGACGGCGGTAAAGCGCAGAACATTCCACTTATAGTGGCGGCAGAGGTTAAATAGTCCTGATGAATATAAGGATATGCATCAGGCCGCTGATTTTGCCGAGATGCGCTTTTTCTGTCGTAAATGGAGGTTGTTATGAGCAGTTCGCTAACCGCGTCAATGCAGGCTCGTCGTCACCCGGAGACCACCCACATCGATCGCCTCGCCACCGCCGATATGCTGGCGATGCTGCATCAGGATGATAAGCAGATATCGGAGGCGGTCGGCGCCTGTCTGCCGGATATCGCCCGGCTGATTGATATCGCCACCGCGACGATAAGCCGGGGAGGGCGCCTGGTCATTATTGGCGCCGGCGCTTCGGGCCGGACGGCCATTGAGGCGGTCAGCGACTTTTCGCCGGACGAGAAACACGCGCTGGTGGGGCTGATTGCCGGTGGGCAGACGGCGGCGATGGCCGAGCGGGAGACTGCGGCGAATAATTATGACCTGGGCGCCTTTGAGCTGCAGTCGCTGGACTTCAGCAACCGCGATATGCTGCTGGCGCTGACCGTCAGCGGCAAGACGCCATGGGTGTGGGGGGCGATGCGCCACGCCTGGTCGCTGGGCGCCCCGATAGCGGTCATCACCCAGCAGCCGACCAGCGAGGCGGCGCAGCTGGCGGATATCATTATTGCTCCGCAGACCGGGCCGGAGGCGGTGGCGGGGTTAGCCAATCCGAAGGCTCAGTTGGCCCAGAGGCAGATCGTCAATATGCTGACAACCGGACTCGCCATCCGTGACGGTCGGGTGTACAGCAATTTGCGGGTGGACGTGCAGGCTGACAATTCGCACTGGGCGGAGCGGCAGATAGCGATTGTGATGGCGGCCACCGATTGCACGCGCAGTGAAGCAAAGGCCGCCCTGGCCAGCTGTCATCAGCACTGCCGCACCGCGATCCTGATGCTGCTCAGCGGGCTTGACGCCTGGCACGCGCGGGAGCTGCTAACCAAACATCACGATCATCTGCGCCTCGCCCTGCGTGAAGCCCAGCGTAGCGCTGTCACTCCCGCCCAGTAATCCCTTCTCTGCCAGGCGCGCGATGAGCATGCGCGCCTGGACTTTTGTAATTAAAGAAATTCTTATCTTTTATTTTACCCGGCAATAGATATTGAATTTTCGACCTTATTTTTTATCCGTCTTCGCTCTGTTTTTAAAATTGATTTTTTAAGTTAAATAACTGTTTGGTTTAAAATGTGAGAGTGTAAATGATATTTTAAAATAAAGTAAAAGTGCGTTAATATGCTGCCTCTTATGACCGTGTGCTACGTGATAATTCTATTATGCCTGCAATGAAAAAAACGATTATTTCCTTAACCGCATTAGCGATGTTCGTCAGCGCGGCGACGCATGCTGAAGCGGATACCTCGAAAAAAACCGACTTCCTGCTGATTGGCGGCGGGATCATGAGCGCCTCGCTCGGCACCTGGCTGCAGGCGCTGCAGCCGGACTGGGATCTGACCATGGTGGAGAAACTGGACGGCGTGGCGCTGGAGTCTTCCAACGGCTGGAATAATGCCGGTACTGGCCACTCGGCGAATATGGAGCTGAACTATACGCCGGAGCGGGCGGACGGGTCGATTGACGTCAGCAAAGCGCTCGATATTAACGAGCAATTTATGATTTCCCGTCAGTTCTGGTCGGCACAGGTGAAACGCGGTATTTTGCACGATCCGCACTCGTTTATTAATTCCACGCCGCATATGAGCTTCGTCTGGGGTGATAATGTGGATTATCTGCAGAAGCGTTATAACGCGCTGCAGCAGACCACCTTATTCCAGGGGATGAAATTCTCCACCGATCACGCGCAAATTAAACAGTGGGCGCCGCTGGTGATGGAAGGCCGCGATCCGCAGCAGAAAGTGGCAGCCACCTGGACGCCGGTGGGTACCGATGTCAACTATGGCGAAATCACTCGCCAGCTGATCGGCAGCCTGAAGAAAAATAACCACTTCACCCTGCAGACCTCCTCTGAGGTAACGGATTTCAAACGTAATGCCGACAACTCCTGGCACGTAACGATTAAGAATGTGCAGAGCGGGGAAGCGCAGACTATTGACGCCAAATACGTCTTTATCGGCGCCGGCGGCGGCGCGTTGAAGCTGCTGCAAAAAACCGGTATTCCGGAAGCGGACAACTATGCCGGCTTCCCGGTGGGCGGCTCGTTCCTGATGACCGAGAACCCGGCGGTCACTGCGCAGCACCTGGAGAAAGTGTATGGCCAGGCTTCAGTCGGCGCGCCGCCGATGTCGGTGCCGCACCTTGATGCACGTTACCTCGACGGTAAGCGCGTGGTGCTGTTCGGGCCATTCGCCACCTTCTCGACCAAGTTCCTGAAAAATGGTTCGTTCTTCGATCTGCTCAGCACTACCACCACCAATAACGTGCTGCCGATGACCCACGTCGGTCTCGACAACTTCGATCTGGTGAAATACCTGGTTAGCCAGGTGATGCTCAGCGATGATGACCGTTTCGCTGCGCTGAAAGAGTACTACCCGGACGCGCGTAAAGAAGACTGGAAACTGATCCAGGCCGGCCAGCGCGTACAGATCATCAAGAAAGACGCAGAGAAGGGCGGCGTGCTGAAGCTCGGTACCGAAGTGGTGGTCGATCAGCAAAAAACCATTTCCGCGCTGCTCGGCGCTTCGCCGGGGGCTTCCACCGCCGCGCCGATCACCCTGAACGTGCTCAAGCAGATGTTCCCGCAGCAGTTTAACTCGCCGGAGTGGCAGAGCCGCATTCACGCTATTGTGCCGAGCTACGGCCAGAAGCTGAACGGTAACGTGGCGCTGACCCAGCAGGTTTGGGATGACACCGCTGCGACCCTGCAGCTGACGAAACCGCCGGTGATCCAGATGCCAGCGGCTGCGCCTACCGCGACCGCCAAGCCGGCAGAGACGCCGCGCGAGGCCTCGCCGCAGCACGATATGGCGCTGTAAAAGCAAACTCGACAGTGAACAAAAGGGAAGACCATGGTCTTCCCTTTGCGACTGGCATCAGTTTGGATTTCGATAATTATTGAACTTCCTGGTTATTTTGTTAATTACCTGGGGGCAAGGTATTTTGATGCATGATGGCAACAGCACCTCATAAAATATCTTAAGAAGAATCTTCTGAATTCTTAATCCTAATCGTATAGGTTTTATCAAATTCTCCGCCTGTCGCGACATTTGTACCAAACAGTCCGCCAGATATTCGTATGGTGACGATCCCATGTTTTACGGGTACTCCCTGCACCCTGACACAATTATGCGCAGGAGAATCATTACAATAACTCAAAGTTAATCCGGTGTCGGATGGGGTTATTTCACCTACAAATCTTTCCTTCCCGTTTTCATCTAAAGCTGATACGGCGCCTCCCTTTATTATTATTTCGCTGGAATAAGCTTTTCCAACTGCTGCATCAGCAAGTGAGCTACCATATGGAGTAACGTCAGCATGTAAAACACAAGCTGACAATAAAGAGGTAATACATACAACGCTCAATTTTTTCATAATCACTTCAATGGCTTGAAAACCATTCCCCCAAAGAATCTGTTGAGAAAAAAACGCACATCTTTTCCCTTTTTTATCCAGTAAGTTGAACGGCCCCAAGAAAATAATTTTAAATTAACATATCCATTATCGTCTTGTGTTACAGAACTATCCCATACAACCCAGTGTGTAGGTAACGTTTTGTTATTTGTACTGCCTTCGAGCAGTCCGTCATTTATTAATGTGACGACTTTAAAGCCTTGCGCTACATACCTATTTAAATCTCGGATTCCTTGGACACCAGCTTGAGTGATTCCTACATTACTAAAGACCATTTCATAACCTGCTTTTTCAAACCATTCCGCTAGTGTGGGCCACATGGTGATACCTGCCACTGGAGAATCGAGAGCATCGAAGCTCAGCGCTGCATTCTCTGAATCCCTCAGGCCAGCAAGCGTTATCCAGTCTAGTCCTAATATTCTTGGCTGCCCATCACTGGTAAAAAACATACCCGTTGGATTTCTACATCCCTCTCCTGGTGAGATTGTCAGTGCGCCTATTTTAGTTTTTCCATATCGCCACAGTTCCCTGGCGGCCTGGGCATATACATCAGGACGGTCTTGTTGCAGACAGTAAAAGAATGCAGCAGGGCCGCACACGCTCGCTCCGGACTGAGAAGGATATGAGAGATTATAGAATCTGTCCTGAATTTCTGATTCTATCTTCTTTTTTTTAAACGGATCTTGCGGTGAACCTATGGGATACTCTCGCGCAATAAATGGACGTTCAGGAATAGTAATTCTTATCTCCTTTGTTTCCCCACCCTCGCTTGCAGGCTTCATTGTTCCTTTTGTCTCAAAATAACAGAGGTTCTCTCGCTTTACCGAAGACCAGGCGTTGCCTGATGCAAAGGCTTCAAGTGTGTACATTTTAGTGAATGGAACGGGGGTCACACAGACCGTATGCAACATGGTTTTGCGGTAAAGATTCATTTCCATAATATAAATTGTCGAGAGTGACTCATCTACATTTCCTGTCATGTGAGTTTGTGTTTCATAAGTTCCAGAAAATGGCTGTTGCTTCACATCTATCAGGCAATATTTATTCCTGCGAGAGTCCATACGATAAATACACAGGTCATAAAGCAAAGAATCTGTTGGAACATTAGATCTTATGCGTGTACTAAGCTTGTAAACTGCCATCATTAATCTCTCAATGTTTAAGTGGCTATCCTTGCCGGCATCATACAACATTCATATCCAACCCACATCCCCGTTTTTGATGGTACTGTACAATGTCTGAAGCAGTCGTTTCCGGGAAAGGCTCAACCTCATTATTTTCGTTATTTACATAACCGCCTGTCCGGGACGAAAATTAAGGTCAACCTTATTAAAAGATTATCTTTAACTTGATTTTGAGCGGCCTGATAGTCTTCACCTTAGTCTCTATTGATATCTCCTTGCCAGTAATGCCAATGTTGGCCACGCAATTGTCGGCGAAGCCGATCTCATTATCACCGGATTTCTGATGGTTTTGCGTACGTACAGCTGGTATGGGCCCGATAAGCGACCGGCTGTCGTGTTTTACAGGCACTGGGCACCTGCTCCGTGTCCAGGCTGGTGCAGGCGAGAGCGCGCGTTTTTTGCCCATATCTGCGTATCGTGAAAGTGATTACGCCGATTGCGGTCCGATGATCGGCGGACAACTGATAAAATTCACAAGGTGATACGTGATTTTTTTGGTTGCTGGTGGCATCGGTCGACAATAGTGGTCGCAATCAAAATAGTTTTCGTGGTTATTGTTATACTGGCTTGAATTTGTAAAAGAAAATTAAACCAGGAGTGTGGAAGGGCCATGCAAGAGGATATTAACCAGGAGATCACCTTCCGCAAGCTGTCGGTCTTTATGATGTTTATGGCGAAAGGTAATATCGCCAGAACCGCCGAAGCGATGAAACTCAGCAGCGTCAGCGTTCACCGCGCGCTGCATACCCTGGAAGAGGGGGTGGGCTGCCCGCTGTTTGTCCACAAAGGGCGCAACCTGCTGCCGCTGCAGGCGGCGTGGACGCTGCTTGAATACTGCCAGGATGTGATAAGTCTGATGAACCGCGGGCTCGAGGCGACGCGCAAGGTTGCAGGCGTCGGTCAGGGGCGGTTGCGCATCGGTACCCTCTATTCTCTGACCCTGGAAACCGTTCCGCGCATCATTATGGGGATGAAGCTGCGTCGCCCGGAGCTGGAGCTGGACCTGACGATGGGTTCAAATAAGATGCTGCTGGATATGCTGGAAGACGATGCCCTCGATGCCATCCTGATCGCCACCAACGAAGGGGAGTTCAATAATACCGCTTTCGACGTGGTGCCGCTGTTTGAGGACGATATTTTTCTCGCTGCCCCGGCGACTGAACGGCTGGATGCCTCACGGCTCGCCGATCTGCGCGATTACGCCGACCGCAAGTTTGTTTCGCTGGCGGAGGGGTTCGCCACCTATGCGGGATTCCGGGAAGCATTCCATATCGCCGGCTTCGAGCCGGAAATCGTGACCAGGGTGAATGATATCTTTTCGATGATAAGCCTGGTGCAGGCAGGCGTCGGGTTTGCGCTGCTGCCGGGGCGGATGAAGAAAGTGTATGAGAAGGATGTACAGCTGCTAAAGCTGGCGGAACCCTACCAGATGCGCCAGCTGATCTCTATCGTCTATTCGCACCATCGCGAGCGCGATGCCGACCTGCTGGCGCTGGCGGCGGAAGGGCGCATGTACGCCCGCAGTATTAATCGCTAAGCCGCTGCGCCAGATGGCGGGCGACGTCCAGGCCGCTGCGCTCCAGCGCAATGGTCTCCCCGCGCCAGCCCGCCTGGCGGGTCAGGCAGGTGAGTACCCCGCCGGGCGGCATCTCGATTGCCAGCCTGGCGTCGCGTTCATCGGCGGCGACCATCGCCTCCTGCCAGTGGACCGGGCGCGCCATGTTCATCGCCAGATCGTCGGCGATCCGCTGCGGATCCCACAGCACGCGCGCCGACGAGCCGCTTAAATAGGCGCGCTGAGGGCGCGTTAAGGTGACGTCGGCAAAGGCTTTTGCCAGCGCTGCGGCGGGTTTATCCAACAGCGCGCAGTGCGACGGCACGCTGACCGCCAGCCGCTGGACTTTACTGGCGCCAGCCCGCAGCGTCAGCTGCGCCACCTCGGCCATTGCCTCATCACGGCCCGCAATCACGAACTGCGTTTCGGCGTTCAGGTTGGCGAGATAAACCTCGTGGCCCTGCATCAGCGCCTCAACCCGCGGGCGGGTCAGGCCCATAATCGCCGTCAGTCCGTAACCTTCAGGATACGCCTGTTCCATTAAGTCCCCGCGCAGGGCCACCAGCCGCAGCGCGCTGGCGAAATCGAGCGCGCCGGCAATCACCGCGGCCGGAAACGCGCCGATAGAGAGGCCGCTGACCATCTGCGGATCCACGCCCTGACGCTGTAGCTCGCGCGCCCAGGCTACCCCGGCGATCAGCAGACAGAGCTGGACCGCACGGGTGTGTTGTAGCGCGTCGGCGCTATCGAGGGTATCGACTTCATCCCCCAGCACGGCGCGCGCCTGGGTGAGGATCGCCTCGCGATCGGGGAGCGCCGCCAGCATGCCGGGGCGCTGGCCGCCCTGGCCGGGAAAGGTAAATAAAATCTTCATTATTCCTCCCTGTGCCACGGCGTCGCGGTTAAGCGCGCGCCGCGGGACGTTTTCAGCAGCGCGCGCCCGTCGCGCAGCCATTCATTAAGGGCGAAGGCGCCGTACGGCGTTTCGACCTGGGTATCCGCGCGGCATGGGAGTTGGGCCACCCGGGTCTGCCATTCCAGCAGCGCCTCGCGGTCCAGCGGCTGTGGCGCGCGGATCAGCAGATCCAGATCGCTGGCCGCATGCAGCACCGGGATCTCGGTTGCCAGCGCGTAGCCGGTACTGCCGGTGACGCCCCAGCCCCAGGGCCAGCGGTGTAAGGTGAGGGCGATAGCCCCCTGGACCGGCGGCTGAGAGACAAAAGGCGAATGGAGTAAGACCTCACGATCAACAAGCATCTCCGGGGTGACGCTGCGCACGATATTGCGCGCCTGTACCCAGCCGGCGGCGCGCTGCTCGCGCTTCATACCCCGCACCCCAACCGGGACGCGGGCCTGGTCGTCAACGTCGCGCCTCACCACCACCGGCAGCGCGGCTCGCCACTGCTGAGCCACCCACGGCTCGGCAATGTCTTCCAGGGCGCTGGCGTGGTTTAACCAAACTAAATCGTGGGGACGCGGCGTTGCTGACATGGTTTACAGTCCTGAAGTCAAAGAGATAAACAGCGGTAGTGACAGGATACACAGAACCGAGCTCAACAGCAGCACGGCTTCAGCATCCGGAGACTGTACGCCGAAGCGGTTGCCGAAGACCACGCCGAAGAAGCCGGCGGCCAGGGCAATCATCAGGATCGCGGTAATGGCAATGGAACCGTGCAACCCAAGTAACATCACCAGACCCCAGGCAATAAACGGCTGCACCAGCAGTTTCACGATGGTTGATGTAGCGATCAGCGCATTGAGCTGCAGTTTACGCGCCGACAGGATCACCCCGGTGAGGAACAGCGCGGCGGCGGTGGCGGCAAGGCCCAGCGGTTTGATCGACGCCAGCAGCAGGTCCGGCATTTTAATGCCGATCGCGGAAAGCACCACCCCAAGCAGCGGGCCCCAGACGATCGGTTTTTTCACCGAACGCCACATCAGCACCGGCAGCATTGCCAGCGTAGAACCGCTGTTTTCTCCCGCGGCGCGGGCTTTTTCACGCTCCAGAATCAGCAGGCAGAACGGGGTCATCAGTACCGAGCCACAGGCGATAGAGACCGCCACCGACAGCGAGGTTGACGCGCCTTCACCGAGTACGCTGCCGAGGATCGGCAGACCTAACGCGGCATAGTTTGGCAGGGCGACGGTGAGGGTCAGCACCGCGGCATCCTGCGGCGTGCGTTTGAACACGCTGGTGGCGAGGAAGTAGATCGCGGCATAGGTGATCCACATCGCGCCGGTCAGCACCACCACCAGCGGCGACTGGGCGACGATCCCGGCCCACGGCGTTTGTACCGTGGCGCTAAACAGCGTGGCGGGTAAGGCAAAATCCATTACAAAAATATTAAGCAGCGAGACGTTTTTGTTATCTACCATCCCGGCCTTACCGGCCCAGAAGCCCAGCAGCATGATAACGAAAATCGGGGCAAGAGCATGAATAATCACATAAGTCATAAATCACCTGTAAATAAGATAGAGTACTGGCGCGATTGTTATTTTTTCTAAAAGCCGTCCCTACCCGGCGCGGTTATTACGCGCTCCGGGGGACGGCTTCCGGCAGGTTTTCTTCTACTACTTACGTACGAACGTCTTACCAGCTGGCGCGCATGCGATCGCGGACCAGCTGCGAGCTGCGGCGGTTTTCCGCGCCCAGACGGCACTTCAGTGAGGTATCGGTGCGCGCGTCAGCGATAGCGTCGCGCAGGGTACGGCTGACCAGCGACAGATCGCCTTCGTCTGGCGCATCCGGATGGTTGATATCGAGCAGGGCGGAGAGCAGGCCGAGCGTCGCATAGTTGCTGACGTCGTAGGCCATCGGCGGAATGGTAGCCGCCAGTTTCTCCAGCGCCTCTACCGTACGCAGCGTAATGCGCGCCGCCGATTCTTTACCCATCGCGTGGACCAGCACGCCGCTATCGTTAAAGGCGATCAGACGGTTGGCCTGGTAGCCATGGGCCAGAAACGCCCCGGACATCGCTTTTCCGACGATCAGGCCAATCACCGGGTGGCCGGCAAGACGGGCTTTGGCGTAGGCGCCTGCTGCACCGGCCAGGGCCTGGTGGATGCCAAAGGCTTCTTCGCGGCGGCCATAGGCCTGGCTCGGGACATCAATTACCGCGACGATCGGCCGTTTGACAGGCTGATCGGCGTCGGCGGCGATGGTTTCGTTGACCACTTTCGCCAGCGTCCAGCCTTCCAGCAGTCCGACTTCGCCGCCGGCGGCGCGCGGGTAGTGGTTGTTGGCGTCAGGCACCACGGCGATAAAGCGGACGCTTTCGCCATCAATCTGGCCATCTGCGACCTGCACCGAAGGGCACAGACCACTCATCAGCGGCGCGTCGGGCGCCAGTTTATTCAGCCACAGCGCGGCGCGGTTTGGGAACTGACTCATTATTTATCCTCCCGGGCAAAAAGCTGTTTAATCTGCGCGGTATCCGCCTGCTGGCGGGTGTCGAACTGGCTCAAGCGACGCAGATAATCGTCATAGTTGTCGCTGCGGTGCTGTACCGGTACGCCTTTGGCGATCGCCTCATTCATTGCGGTTTTAACGGCGTTAACGCCATCGTTAACCAGCGCGTCGACCAGTCCGCTGGCGGCGCGAATTTCGCCGCCGGTCATGCTCCAGATAAACGGCCGGTTGCGGGAGTCGTACTCTTCAATGCCGGCTTCCTGCTCGATAACCTGCGGGCCGTTGAGGCCGAGACGGGCTTCACGAGTGACAATGAGATAGCTGCACAGCGCGGCGGCGATAGACATACCGCCAAAGCAGCCGACGGTGCCGGCGATGATGCCGACTACCGGCGTGTAGCGGCGCAGATCGACAATCGCCGCGTGAATATCAGCGATGGCGGCCAGACCGAGGTTGGCCTCCTGCAGACGTACGCCGCCGGTTTCGAGGCACAGCACCGCCTGCGTCGGGATACCGTTGCGGTTATCTTCCGCCGCCAGCTCCAGCGCGGCGGCCATTTTGGCGCCGGACACTTCGCCCATACTGCCGCCCTGGAAGGTGCCCTCGATGGCAATCACCACCGCAGGCTGGCCGTTGATCGTGCCTTTGGCGACCACCATACCGTCATCGGATTGCGGGACGATGCCCTGGGCGCCGAGCCACGGCGACATAATACCGTCAAACGGATCCAGCAGTTCGCGGTAGCTGCCGTCGTCCAGCAGGGCGTGGGCGCGTTCGCGAGCGCGCAGTTCGATAAAGCTGCGATCGTTACGCATGAGCGGCCTCCTCAAAAACCTGTTCAATACGAATACGGGCGACGCCCGGCGTGGCGCCGAAGTCGTGGATAATCAACTGCCCGGCGGGCAGGCCGTTGATCAGGTTCAACCTGTCGAACAGCGCCTGCCAGCGCGCCTGGCTGTTATCTACTGAGGTGGTGATCTGTACGTTGAGCGTGGCGCTCTGTGCGGCGGTATAAAGTACTTCCATATCGCCTGAACCCACGACTCCTGCCAGCGCTCGGCCGCTCAGGGCGCGGCTGGCAGGAAATGACAATGTAATCTGTTCCATAACATCCTCTGAATGCGTTAGCCGGCAACTCTGTCGAGAAACAGGGTGGCGGCAAGGAGATCGGCGGCGCCTCCCGGCGAGGCGTTTTGCGCCAGCATGATTGCGTCCAGGCGGGCCAGGGCAGCGCGCCCGGCGAAACTGGCGCAACCGCCAGCCGCCAGCACCTCGCAAGCGCCTTGCTGCATGGCCTGCAGCCCGGCCATACCGGCGCGCGACAGCACGCAGGTATCGCTCAGCGAGGTCATGATGGCCATCAGCGCATCAAGCTGCGCCTGCGGCTCACTGGCGCCTCGCGCCCGGCTTTGCTGCAGTTGCGGCAGCGCCAGGCGGGTGATATGCGGGAAACCACACTGCGCTTCCTCGCGGGCGCCTGGCACCTGCCAGCGGCGGCTGGCGCGAAGCCCTTTACTAAAGCTTTTCGGCGCGAAGCCGTCGGGCAGGCGGGCGAGGGCGGCGGCGGCGGCGGCGATCGCCTGTGACTGACCCTCTCCACCCAACATCGCCACCGCGCTGACCAGCAGGCCTAGCGCCCAGATAGCGCCGCGGTGGGTGTTAACCCCTCCCGTCGCCAGCATCATCTGCGCTTCGCCTTCGCGGCCAAGGCGGCCGACGGTTTCGCGCAGCGCGATGTCCGCAGGGCGACGCCAGCTTTGCTCGGCCAGCGCGTGAAAGGTCGGCTGCAGGCTGCGGGCGGAGCGCTCCATCAGCGCCAGATTCAGGTCCTGATGCGCGCCGTTGCCGCGGCTATCCACCAGACCCGGTTTCGGGCTCAGACGGGCTTCGTCAATCAGACAGGCGCTGGCGGTATGCGCCAGCCAGCTGACGCGGCTTTCTGCGTGCAGGGGGGAGAGATTTTTCATTACCAGCTCCGGAATTTTGCCGGTGGGTTGTACAGTCCGTCGGACCACTCCACCAGCTCGGCGACGCTGCCGGCGGCCAGCAGGGAGCGGGTGGCATCGCTGCGGCGAATCCCGAGATCTTCCGGGTAGACCACTTTGCCGCTCTGACGCAGCGCGGCGACGCGTTTGGCGTCCACACCAAGGCCGATATCGGTGATCCCGGCCACCGCGGCGACCATCGCCCGGCGCTCTTCAAGGCTCTCCGCACGGTACAGGTAGGCGATACCCTCTTCGGTCAGGACGTGGGTGACGTCATCACCATAAATCATTACCGGCGCCAGCGGCATGCCGGAGGTTTTCGCCACCTCAACTGCATCCAGCGTCTCAACGAAGGTTGGTTTCACGCCGGCCTGGAAGGTTTCGACCATCTGCACCACCAGCTTTTTACCGCGTTGCATCGGGTCCGGCTCGGTGATCATATTGAGCCATGCCGGGGTGGCGTGGCGGCGACCGTGCGGGTCGTGGCCCATGTTCGGCGCGCCGCCGAAGCCGGAAAGACGGCCGCGGGTGACGGTCGAGGAGTTAGCCAGACCATCCACCTGCAGGGTTGAACCAATGAACATATCTACCGCGTACTGGCCCGCCAGCTGGCAGAAGGCGCGGTTAGAGCGCATCGAGCCATCCGGGCCGGTAAAGAAGATATCCGGGCGGGCACGGATGTACTCTTCCATCCCCAGTTCGCCGCCGAAGCAGTGCACGCTCTCCACCCAGCCGCTCTCGATGGCCGGGATTAAGGTTGGATGCGGATTCAGGGTCCAGTGTTTACAGATTTTGCCTTTCAGGCCGAGCTGCTCGCCATAGGTCGGCAACAGCAACTCGATGGCGGCGGTATTAAAGCCGATACCGTGGTTAAGCGACTGCACCTGATGTTCCGCATAGATGCCCTTGATCGCCATCATCGCCATCAGTATGTGTTCTTGCTTAATCAGGCGCGGATCGCGGGTGAAGAGCGGTTCGATAAAGAACGGCTTGTCGGCAACCACCACGTAATCGATCCACGAGCCGGGAATATCGACGCGCGGCAGATCGCATTCGTCGTCCACCAGTTCGTTGACCTGGGCTATCACAATGCCGTCGTGGAAGGCGGCGGCTTCCACCAGCGCCGGGGTATCTTCGGTACTCGGTCCGGTATACAGGTTGCCTTTGCGGTCAGCTTTATAGCCGGCAATCAGCGCGACGTTTGGCGACAGATCGACGTACAGGCGCGAGTAGAGTTCGATATAGGTATGGATGGCGCCGATTTCGAGCAGGCCATCTTCCAGTAGTTGCGAAATGCGCAGGCTCTGGGTGCCGGAGAAAGAGAAATCCAGCTTGCGGGCAATACCTTTTTCAAACAGGTCCAGATGCTCGCTGCGCCCGACGCTGGGCATAATCATATGCAGGTCGTGGATTTTTTGCGGATTAACTTCCGCCAGCATGCGCGAGAGGAAATCGGCCTGTTTCTGGTTGTTGCCTTCCAGCACAACCCGGTCGCCGGGGGCGAGCAGGTTTTCCAGTACGCTGACCAACTGGTCAGTCGGGATGACCTTACCTGGCATGTTCGCCTCGGCCAGCCGCCGCTGTTTTTCCGTTCGGCGACGGTTCCAGACCCGCCCCGTCGTTTGTTCGGCATTCATTAATAACCTCCTGATTCGACAAATCGTTTTGTTTGTCCTGGTGGAGATTAGTGTGCGACGCGAGGCTATGAGCATCAATTAAGCGCGGTGGCCGATCGTTAGCATCAGAGTAACGATTCCGCCGCAACGTTTGTGATGCGGATCAATAATACATAAGGCGTAGTGGTCTACGGAGAGCGTGTAGGGCAGGGAGCAGGCCGGCGAAGCGCCGGCCTGCGGAAGGACTACTGTTTACTGACATCGCTTAATAAGAAAGCGATACTCTGCCCGCCGCTGGTCTGCTCGAGGGCAATTTTGACGATAATCGTCAACGGCACCGAGAGCAGCATGCCAACCGGACCCAGCAACCATCCCCAGAAGATTAAGGACAGGAATACCACCAGCGTCGAGAGGCCCAGCCCGCGCCCCATGATACGAGGTTCGAGAATATTGCCGAATACCAGGTTGACGATCAGGTAGCCGGCCAGCACTACCAGCGCCTCGTACAGACCACCGAACACCAGCACCTGCAGGATCGGCGGAATGGCCGCCAGCACGGAACCGATATTGGGAATATAGTTAAGCGCGAAGGCCAGTAGCCCCCACATAAAGGCGAAGCGCACATCCAGCAGCACCAGCATGCCCCAGACCACCAGGCCGGTGATCAGGCTTATCGCAGTTTTCAGCACCAGATAATGCGATACGCTGTCGATGGCCCGCTGGATGGCGCCCATGCCT
Source organism: Klebsiella sp. 28 (assembly GCF_018223905.1). Classification (NCBI taxonomy): domain Bacteria; kingdom Pseudomonadati; phylum Pseudomonadota; class Gammaproteobacteria; order Enterobacterales; family Enterobacteriaceae; genus Klebsiella; species Klebsiella sp. 28. Next base: position 27,865 of record NZ_JAGRQY010000083.1, on the reverse strand, counting down.
TCTACTGGTCTGGACATTAACTGCTGCAGCTTAGCGGGAAGCTGCGGCACCTCCAGCAGCATAAACACCACCGTCAGCAGCAGCAGAAAAATGGAGGACATGGCGTTCGACAGCTGAGTGAGCAGGCTGGTGACCAGGGTCATTACGGCGTTAGGGTCGATGTACTTATTGAGCTCGACCACCGAAACGGTGAATCCCATACGCTGCAGCCAGGGCGCGATGGTTTGCATCGGCTCATAGAGATAGTTGCGATACTGCGGCAGGGTGCGCGCCAGCTCGTTGAGCGAGGTCCCCAGCGAGGCCAGCAGCACAATGGCTAACATAACAATCAGGCCAATCAGTAGCGAGATCGCCAGCACGCGCGGCACCCGGCAGCGGACCAGGAGCTGGACCAGAGGATTGATGATCACCGCCAGAAAAAGCGCCAGGATAAACGGGACGATTATGTCCGCCGCAAAGCGAATGCCGGTAAGGATGATCACCAGCATGCCCAACATGATGACCATCTTTAATCCGTTAAGTGTAATAATGGGTTTAGCCATAGGATCCCGACCTCAAACTTCCTTGCCTATTAACAGGTTGCGTTACATTAGCATAATGACGCTTTTTTGCAGAACAAACGCATTGAAGAAAAACCGCGGCGTAAAGAATTGCAAAGTCTTTGAATTAAATGTAGCACTATGCTACAAATCTACCTGTGTTTAACTACTGAGGACAATTTTCATCCGCACCGGACGAGAAGCAACACCGCGGATAATTGTAATTTTATGGACAATCAGTTCAGGATGTATATTTTAAATCACCCCGCAGTATCCCTCACTTTTTCCCGTTTTGCCGGCGAACAGCACTGGCATTCGGCGCTATAGTCACCTTCTTTCTGCCTGAGCTGGCGCCAAGCGCACAGCGATATCTACGTCAGAAATTTTCCTGTTTACGTCTCGCGTAAACGGTAATGGATTATATTCTCAAGCAGGAGAAGGGATCATGTTTTATTGGATTTTATTAGCTTTAGCAATTATTGCTGAAATTACCGGCACCTTGTCTATGAAATGGGCAAGCGTGAGCGGCGGGCACACCGGCTTTATTTTAATGCTGGCCATGATTGCCCTGTCATATATTTTTCTTGCCTTTGCGGTTAAAAAGATTGCCCTCGGTGTGGCCTATGCGTTGTGGGAAGGGATCGGTATTTTACTGATTACCCTGTTCAGCGTGCTGCTGTTTGATGAGAGTCTGTCCCTGCTGAAAATAGCCGGCTTGACCACCCTGGTGATAGGGATCGTCTTAATTAAGTCCGGCACCCAGAAAAAAGCGTCTTCCAAGCAGGAGGTGGCCCATGCAGCAGTTTGAGTGGATCCACGCCGCCTGGCTGGCAATCGCCATTGTGCTGGAAATTATTGCCAACGTCTTTTTGAAGTTTTCCGACGGCTTCCGCCGCAAGATCTACGGCTTCCTGTCCCTGGCGGCAGTATTGGGCGCGTTCAGCGCCCTGTCGCAGGCGGTTAAAGGGATCGATCTCTCNNTTCGGTATCGCGGCGACCATCGCCGCCGGCTGGGTGCTGTTTGGTCAGCGTCTGAATAACAAAGGCTGGGCGGGGGTTATCCTGCTGGTAGCCGGCATGGTGTTAATTAAACTCGCCTGACGTCTCGCCGCCTGCAAAGCCAGGCGGCAAATGGAAACTTCCTTCACGCCTGGCCCCGCTGTAATTGTGTCAGGTGACGCTGAGGGCTGCGCAGGTTCACTGCTTTCGGCTGGCGGAAAATCATTTCCGCCAGGACGATGTCAATAATGATATTCTTCACCGGCCTCGGTCCATTACTCACCGGCAAGCGCCTCCAGCTTATCGCGAAAGCCAGTCACCGCAATGGCGCGATTGTCCGCCCGCCAGCGATCCTGCGGGCCGGGGGCCGAACTCTGCACGGCGATCACCTGCCAGCCGTCCTCCGTTTTCAGCAGCAGCGGCGAGCCGCTGTCGCCAGGCAGGGTGTCACACTGATGCGACAGTACGCTGGTTTGCGCCCACCCTGTCACGATGCAATCCTGGTGGCTGTAAAGATTATCGAGATGATCTTCAGGATAGCCAGACTGGGTAACTTTACGGTCCGCCGCCTTCAGCGCGGCGGTGAGATCGGCCTTGCTGCCCGGAAAGAGCGGGATCGGCGTAATGCCAGACGGAGCATAGCGCAGCACGATCAGGCCAAAATCGGACGGCGCCGCAGCGGAAGGGACAATCCAGCCGTCGCCATCGGCTTTCAGGCGTCTGCCTAAGCTGGGATCGACTCGCCCGTCAATGCCGTGGATCTCATAGACCCAGTTGCCCTTGCGGGAAATAAAGCGCAGGGCGACCGCTTTGTCCGGCTTGCCGCGCGGGGGCGTTAATAGACAGTGGCCCGCGGTCAGCGCCAGATGCGGAGAGATGAGCGTCGCCGTACACAGATTGCCGCTGGCGGTTTCCAACTGGCCAATCGCGTCCCACGGACTCTCCTCGGGGCGGTTCACCGCTTTGCGGTCATCGTGACCGAAAAACAACGTCTTAATATCTTTGGCGCTCAGTCCGCTATCATCGGCATGTGCGCCCAGAGGTAACAGATAAAATGAACACAGTAATAACAGAACGTCTCTACGCATATCACTCTCTGGGGAGGCTATGATGTCTATTGACAGTAGCAGGAGATTTAAGTTTTTGAAAGTAAACAATAATTCTAAACAGGCCAAACCGTATACCACATCAGCGCGCGGTGGGGTCTGGCGCTGGTAAAACCTCCTGATTTCAAGCGGTTAATACCAGTGTTCTGCTTGTGCTATTTCCGCAGAAAGTGGCGTCTTGCGCAACAAAATTCATGTATCAGAACGTACTGAATTCGGTTAATAATGCAGCAATTCATCCGTGGGATTATTCCTGGTTTGTCAGCATAATGCCCAAAAATAATACTTTTACCCACCAGATCTTCACCGGAATTCGCACTTCTTTACGCCTCTCGTAATTATTTTCAATGCGAAACATTTTCTCACCGAAAACGTTGTTACCGTCGCCCTGCCGTTGAGTAAATAGAGAGGTAGTACCGGCGATGATAGCCTGAACTCTATTTCCCCTGCGTTCGGAGGGCTTATGTCTAAAAAAGGTATTCGCGCACTGGTTTATGTTTCCCTGGTCTCAGTCGCTATCTGGGGCGCGACCGGCTATCTGGTGATGGAAGCCGTGCGTGCATTGTGATGGGCGCGCCACCCGGCAAGGGCCAGGCGTGCGACATATTACGACTAACATGTCTGGCGTCTTCTGGCGCCGGACATTTTTTTGCGCCGCAGAGAGTCACAGGATAATGGGAAGCGGGGAGCGGGTCAGCGATAGCCGCACGGTATTCATTTTAATGAAAAGCTGGTAGAAGCAGCAAAATGCGAGCGCGGGATAAATAATTAAGAGAGGAAAAAACGGGTTGCAACCACTGCGCATATAATTAGCAGGATCAGGATGAGCTCAAAACGATAGCGCCGCAGCATAGTGCTCTCCAGAAAAAACGGCGCTGAAACAGCGCCGATTATTAAGAAGGTTGGTTCGCCGGGAGGAATTATGCTGCCGGTTGTGCAGTCGGTTTAGCGGCCTGGTGTTTAGTGGTTTTGTGATGTTTTTTCGCTGCCTGCGCTTTCTGGGCTGCCGGTTTAGCCGCAGCTTTGTGATGCTTTTTCGCCGCCTGAGCTTTCTGCGGAGCAGCTGGTTTAGCTGCTACTTTTTTGTGTTTTTTAGCGGCCTGGGCTTTCTGAGCAGCGGCTGGTTTAGCTTCTGCTTTTTTGTGTTTTTTGGCAGCCTGAGCTTTCTGCTCTGCGGCCGGTTTTGCCGCGGCTTTGTGGTGTTTTTTGTGATGGGTGGTCTTGGCAGCCGTGCTGTGGGTGGCAGCCGGTGCCTGAGTGGTGCTTACTGCGTCAGCAGCGAAAGCGGCGGAAGAGAGACCCATAGCAGCGGCAACGACCAGAGCTAATACTTTTTTCATTCTGATATCCTCGAAAAGTTTTCTTAATTTCAACCCCACTGCGGGGCCGGTGAAATCACTATATGCTTGTCTTTTCGAGCTTTCCGTGAGTGTTTGGTATCGGCGTGTAACCGAATGTACAAGACGGGAACGACAGGACGCGCCGGGTAGCCCGGCGCGTATGATTACAGGTAGCGAGTGGTCAGGTGCTCGCGGAAGTAGCGGCTATTAAGATCCTCACCGGTGGCCTGCTGAATCAACTGCGAGGTGGTGAAGCGGCTGCCATGCTGCCAGATATTCTGCCGCAGCCAGTCGAACAGGGCGCTGAAATCGCCTTCCTCAATATCGCGATCTAATGTCGGCAGCGCGCGGCGGGCCGCGGCCATCAGCTGCGCGGCATACATCGCGCCCAGGGTATAGGAAGGGAAATAGCCGAATCCGCCGTCGGTCCAGTGAATATCCTGCATGCAACCATCCCGATAGTTGCCGGTGGTCGACAGCCCCAGCCAGTGCTGCATTTTCTCGTCCCACAGCGACGGGATATCATCTACCTCAATCTCGCCGTCGATCAGCGCACGTTCAATTTCATAACGCAGGATGACATGCGCCGGGTAGCTCACCTCATCGGCATCGACGCGAATAAAGCCGGGTTTCACCTGCTGATTCCAGGCGACAAAATTGTCCTGGCTAAAGGCCGGCCGATCGCCAAACCGCTCGCGCACCGCCGGTAACAGGCGGTTAAGAAACCGCTCGCTGCGTCCCAGCTGCATTTCAAAAAACAGGCTCTGCGACTCGTGGATAGCGGTGGAGCGGGCGAGTCCTACGGGCTGGTCGACCCACGGGCGAGGCAGATTCTGCTCGTAGCGGGCGTGGCCGGTTTCGTGGATCACGCCGAACAGAGCGCTGAGCAGGTCGTTTTCGTTGTAGCGGGTGGTGATGCGCACATCCTGGGGTACGCCGCCGCAGAACGGGTGGGCGCTGATGTCGAGGCGCCCGCCGTCGAAGTCAAAGCCAAGGATACGCATCGCCTGCAGGCCCAGCTCCCGTTGTTCAGCAATGGGGAAAGGCCCCTGCGGGGCGATTAGCGTCTGCTTCGCCTGCTTCTCCACCGCCTGGCTAAGCAGGGAAGGTAGCCACGATTTGAGATCGGCGAACAGGCTGTCCAGCCGCGCGCTGGTCATATCCGGTTCGAAAATATCCAGCAGCGCGTCGTAGCGTGAGCCGCCCCTGGCATCGGCGCGGATCTGCGCTTCCTGACGGCTCAGTCTGACCACCTCGCGTAGGTTGTCGGCAAAGCCCGTCCAGTCATTGGCGGGACGCTGGCTGCGCCAGGCATGTTCGCAGCGGCTGCCGGCCAGCGATTTTGCTTCCACCAGGCTCTCCGGCAGCAGCGCCGCCTGATCGTACTGACGCTGCATTTCCCGCAGGTTGGCCTGTTCAACATCATTAAGATCCTGCTGGCGGGCCTCCTGTAACCATTGTCCCACTTTTTTATCGGTCAGGATCTGATGCTGCAGCACGCCGAGCTCGGCCAGCGCTTCGCTGCGGGCGACGCTCCCGCCCGGGGGCATCATCGCGAACATATCCCAGCCGGCGATGGCGGCGAGATGCGAAAAGCGCGACAGGCGCTGAAAGGTACGGGTAAGCTGCTGATAAGGCGTATTTTCAGTCATAGTGGCGTTCGGTCCGTGACAGGTGAATAAAGAGATTATCGCTTTGCCTCTACACTATCCTGATACGCCCGGCGGGTCGAGCGTTGCGCACAGGGGAAGGGAAAGACACATGGCGGGAGAATAAGCTCACCTCTGTGATCGGTGTGACAGAAAACGGTAACATAACGGTACTAAACTGTGATCGATTACACAGGTCTGGAGGTTCGGGGGTGGTTTATGAATCCGTTCACCTGGCTGTTTATTGCACTGCTGTCCGTTGATGCCGTCAGAGAGCTGATGGGCTTGTCTTCCATAATGGGCATGTGGTGAAACGTGGCCCGCAGGCCACGTCACACGCGACTATTTCAGTCGCTGATGTAAGCAGGTGCCGGTCAACAGCGCGGCAAGGAGCAGCAGCGCGATAAACCCACCGACGCCGTTCCAGCCGTAGTGATGCCAGAATACCCCGCCTAACGTCCCGGCAAGACTTGAACCCAAATAATAGCTGAACAAATACAGCGATGATGCCTGACCGCGGGCGCGGCGGGCGCGTGGGCCAATCCAGCTGCTGGCGACGGAATGCGCGGCGAAGAAGCCAGCGGAAAACAGCAGCATGCCGATGAAAATAAGCCACAGGGAAGAAAAGAGCGTCAGCAGCAGGCCGCAGAGCATCACCGCTGTAAAGCCAAGCATCACCGGCCCGCGGCCAAAGCGTACGGTCATGGCCCCTGCCTTCGGTGAACTCCAGGTCCCGGTGAGATAAGCTACCGACAGCAGGCCTACCACCGCCTGGCTTAACGACCACGGCGACATCATCAGCCGGTAGCCAATATAGTTAAACAGGGTGACAAAAGCGCCCATCAGCAGAAAACCTTCGACGAACAGCAGTGGCAGGCCACGGTCGCGCCAGTGCAGACGGAAGTTAATCAGCAGCGTTTTCGGTCGCAGCGAGGTCGGGCGGAAATGGCGCGACTCGGGCAGGATACGCCAGAACATAATCGCCGCGGCCAGCGCAAAGCCGCTGATCGCCGCCAGCGCCACGCGCCAGCCGAAGAAATCGGTAAAGACCCCGGTCAGCAAGCGGCCGCTCATGCCGCCGATGGAGTTGCCGCTGATATAGAGTCCCATCGAAAAGGCGACGAAACTGGGGTGGATCTCCTCGCTCAGATAGGTCATGCCGACCGCCGCTACGCCGCTCAGCGACAGGCCGATGAGCGCGCGCATAATCAGGATGCCGTGCCAGCTGGTCATCATAGTCGACAACAGTGAACAGCAGGCGGCCAGCAGCAGGGCGGTGACCATCACCGGCTTGCGGCCTATTGCGTCCGACAGCGGGCCGGTAAACAGCAGGCCCACCGCCAACATCGCCGTGGAAATTGAAAGCGAAATACTGCTGCTGGCCGGCGACACCCCAAACTCGTTCGACAGCACCGGCAGGATCGGCTGCACACAGTAGAGCAGGGCAAAGGTGGCCAGACCGGCGGAGAACAGCGCGAGAGTGACGCGCATAAACTGCGGGGTGCCACGCTTAATAAACGGATCCGGGCGGGATGCACCAGCGACGCTGACCTCGCCCGCCGGCACGGTGTCAACGGTTGTTGTACGACTCACAGAGAATTCCTTGCGTAGAAGTTGCTGCTTACCAACAGAGTGTTGTGACCATTCAGCTCACATTTTTAGGGTATGAAAATGTAAATATTCTGTCTAATATATTAATAATCTCAAATAAGACGTTTTAAATATGAATATCGAGTTGCGTCATTTGCGCTACTTTGTCGCCGTCGCTGAGGAGCTACATTTTGGCCGCGCCGCGGCGCGACTGAACATCTCTCAACCACCGCTAAGCCAGCAGATTCAGATCCTTGAGCAGCAGACCGGCGCTCGCCTGTTTGCCCGTACCAACCGCAGCGTCAGCCTGACGGCGGCCGGAAAGCAGTTTCTCGCCGATAGCCGACAAATCCTCGCCCAGGTGGATGAGGCGGCTGCTCGCGCCGCCCGTCTACACCATGGCGAAACGGGTGAGCTGCGCATCGGCTTTACCTCCTCGGCCCCTTTTATTAAGGCCGTCTCCGATACGCTATCGATGTTTCGCCAACGCCTTCCGGATGTGCATATTCTCACCCGCGAGACTAACACCCGCGAACAGATAGTGCCCCTGAGCGAAGGGGCTCTGGATTTGGGGCTGCTGCGCAATACTCAACTGCCGGACACCCTGGCGTGGGAGCGGGTTCTGCGCGAGCCGCTGTTGGCGATGGTCCCGGCGAATCACCCGCTGGCCCGCCAGCGCTCGGTCAGCCTGGCGGCGCTGGCGCGCGAGCCCTTCGTCTTTTTCGACCCGCACGTCGGCACTGGCCTGTATGACGACATCCTCGGCTTGCTGCGCCGCTACGGCCACACGCCGAAGATTGCCCAGGAGGTGGGGGAGGCAATGACGATTATTGGTCTGGTGGCCGCCGGCCTGGGGGTATCGATCCTCCCGGCCTCCTTTCAGCGCGTCCAGCTCAGTGAAATGCGCTGGCTGCCGATCGACGAACAGGATGCGGTATCGGAGATGTGGCTGGTGTGGTCTAAACACCATGAGCAAGGGGCACTGGCAAAACGCTTTCGTGAGGCGCTGCTCTCCTGGAAAAGCGAGCATAATTGAGGCGAAAAGGGGCTGGAAATGTGCGGTAAATCACAAGGCTAAGTAAAAATTTGACGTTCACCGTCGAAGTGCTTCACCATAGCCGAAAGTTTATTTCGAAGCGCGAAAATAAGGGAGTCAATGGTGGTAGCGGATAGTCAACCAGGCCATATCGATCAAATAAAGCAGACCAATGCGGGCGCCGTGTATCGCCTGATTGATCAGCTCGGCCCGGTATCGCGTATCGACCTTTCCCGATTTGCGCAACTGGCGCCGGCCAGCATCACCAAAATCGTCCGCGAAATGCTGGAAGCGCATCTGGTTCAGGAGACCGAGATCCAGGAGCCCGGCAGCCGCGGCCGCCCGGCGGTGGGGCTGATGGTGGAGACCGAGGCATGGCACTATCTGGCGGTGCGCATCAGCCGCGGTGAGATCCATCTTTCGCTGCGTGATTTAAGCAGTCAGCTGGTGGTGGAGGATCAGCTGGAGCTGGCGCTCACCGACAGCACGCCGTTTCTGACGCGCGTTATCGACCATATTGATCGCTTCTTTATTCGCCATCAAAAGAAGCTGGAACGCCTTACCTCCATCGCCATGACGATGCCCGGTATTATCGATACCGAAAATGGCATTATTCATCGCATGCCGTTTTATGAGGATGTTAAAGATGTCCCGCTCGGCGAAGCGCTGGCCAATCATACCGGGGTGCCAGTCTATATTCAGCATGACATCAGCGCCTGGACTATGGCGGAATCTTTGTTTGGCGCCTCGCGCGGCGCCCGGGACGTCATTCAGGTGGTCATCGATCATAACGTCGGCGCCGGGGTGATCACCGATGGGCGCCTGCTGCACGCCGGCAGCAGCAGCCTGGTGGAGATTGGCCATACCCAGGTCGATCCCTACGGCAAACGCTGTTACTGCGGCAACCATGGTTGCCTGGAGACAATTGCCAGCGTAGAAAGCGTGCTGGAGCTGGCGCAGATGCGCATGGCGCAGTCGATGAGCTCGCTGCTGCACCAGCGTCCGCTGAGCGTGGAGTGGCTTTGTCAGGCGGCGCTGCTGGGCGATTTGTTAGCCCGGGACATCATCAGCGGCGTGGGTAATCACGTTGGGCGGATTCTGGCGATCATGGTCAATCTGTTTAATCCGCAGAAAATTCTGATTGGCTCGCCGTTCAATCTGGCGGCAGAAATTCTTTTTCCGGCAATTTCCAGCTGTATTCGGCAACAATCTCTCCCAGCCTATAGCCGGCATATTACCGTTGAAAGTACTCAGTTCTCCAACCGCGGAACGATGGCTGGCGCGGCGCTGGTCAAAGATGCGCTCTATAACGGATCCTTACTCATACGACTGTTACAGGGTTAACATTTTTTCATAGTCACACCAAAAATTGCGCTATCTCAAGCTGACCTCAGACGGCTTCACGTAGACTTTGCCCACCGTTGATTATTTCTCTCCCGTATATTTCATCGACAAAACTGTGGGGTTAGTGATGTTTAAGCGTTTCTTTATTACAGGTACAGACACCTCTGTCGGGAAGACAGTGGTTTCCCGTGCGCTGTTGCAGGCACTTGCTGCCAGAGGCAAAAGCGTGGCCGGGTATAAGCCTGTGGCGAAGGGCAGCAAAGAGACGCCGGACGGTTTACGTAACAAAGATGCGCTGGTGTTGCAGAGCGTCTCCACGCTGGCGTTACCTTATGAGGCTGTCAACCCCATCGCCTTAAGCGAAGACGAGAGCAGCGTGGCGCATAGCTGCCCGATCAACTACGGTCTGCTGTCCGATGGTTTGCAGCGTCTGGCCGCGCAGGTCGAACACGTGGTGGTTGAAGGCACCGGCGGCTGGCGCAGCCTGATGAACGACCTGCGGCCGCTCTCCGAGTGGGTGGTTCAGGAGCAGCTCCCAGTGCTGATGGTGGTGGGGATCCAGGAGGGGTGCATCAACCATGCGCTACTGACAGCCCAGGCGATCGCCAATGACGGTTTACCGCTGATTGGCTGGGTGGCCAATCGGATCAACCCCGGTCTGGCGCACTACGCCGAAATCATCGATGTCCTCAGCAAAAAGCTGCCGGCGCCGCTGATCGGCGAGCTGCCTTATCTACCGCGCGCCGAACAGCGTGAGCTGAGCCGCTACGTCGACTTAGACATGCTCGGCAACGTGATGGCGATAGATCGAATCCCGGCGTAACGTCCGCGACAGCACAGACGACACGACGCAGGTTATCAGCAGACCGGGCAGCAGCGTATACTGCCCGGTCATCTCGCAAATCATCAGGGTTGACATGATCGGCGCATGGGTCGTGGCGGCCAGAAACGCCGCCATGCCGGTCAGACCCATCATGATGGCCATTTCTTCACTTCCCGGCAGCCACAGCCTGCTGAAGCAGGCAAACAGCATGCCCATCGCCAGGCCGACAAACAGCGTCGGGGTAAAGACCCCGCCAGGCGCGCCGGAGCCGCTGCTGGCCAGCACCGCCAGCAGTTTGCAGATAAATACGCCCACCAGCAGCGCACCGGACGGCGGCAGCAGCAAATAGCTTTGCACTACGCTGTAGCCGTTGCCCCATACTGCCGGGGTGATGAGCGATAAGCCGCCGACAATTAGCCCGCCCAGCGCCAGCTGCCACGGCGGCGCCAGCTTCAGTTTAACGAACCCGCGGTGGCTGTAGTCCATCAGCCAGATAAACAGCGGCCCGCACAGCCCGGCCAGCAGGCCAGTCGCCAGCATTAAGCCATAGTGCAGGGCGCTGAGGTTCTGCTGTAACACGACGTGATACAGCGGCGCGGCGCCGCCATTAAGAAACTGCGTCAACAGCAGGGCGATCACCGCCGAGATCACCACCGGCCCAAGCGAGGCCAGCATCAGCGTGCCAAAGAGAATTTCAGCAATAAACAGGCTGCCGGCCAGCGGGGCATGATAGGCGCTGGCCATCCCGGCAGCCGCGCCGCAGGCGACCCATAGCTTCCATTCACTCTGCGGCGTGAAGCGACGGGCAAACAGCGAGGCCGCCAGCGCGGCCAGCAGGATCATGGCGCCTTCCCGGCCAATCGCGCTGCCGGTCACCACGACCAGCAATGACGCCAGCGATTTCACCAGGCTTGCCGGCGTATCGAAACAGCCGTCGCCGGTCTCCAGGGCTTCCATATAATCGGTGGCGGCATGCGGACGCGCGACGCTGCGTCGTTGCCAGAGCCAGAGTAAGGTTCCCGCCGTCAGGCCGCCCAGCGCGGGGGTAACCAGCCGACGCCACGCCGGCAGCGACTGTGCGGCGTTGACCAGGCTCCCGCTGTCATTACTGAGCAACAGCGTCTCCAGCACCACCATAGCGTGGCGAAACAGCGCCACCGCCAGGGCGGCGAGAAGGCCAATCAGGGTGGCGATCAGCAGGCGGCGAAACATCACCTGCACATCAGGATAGGGATGAAGACGATGCATTAGTCACGGCGAGGTTCGGAAAACATTGGCTTATTGTGATAGGGAATAACCTTAGATGCAAAAGCGATAAGTGCGGGTGAAAGGCTGGGAAGCGGCAAAATAAAACCGCGCCGGATATCGGCGCGGCGAAGGGTTAACGATAGAGCGGTTTTTGCGCCACGGCGATCGGCAGATTCTCCTGCCACTGCGCCAGAGTCGCCTGCGCCAGCTGACCCAGCGCCTGATAGAAGGGGTGGGCGGCATGGTCGACAAAGACGCTCAGGAAACGCCCGGACCACGGCAGCAGGTGCCAGGCCAGCAGCTGAGCGAACAACGCATCCTGCTCCGTTTCGCACAACCATGCCGCCAGGAGTAGCACGGTGCCGAAATGATCTTCCGGTTCGTTGCCATCGGCCTCCAGTGCGATACCGTTCTCGCGCATCCACTGGCGCAGAGCCAGCGTGGAATCGCCAAACAGCACAGACTCTTTATCCAGCCAGACAGAGCCCCAGGGCGGCGCCGGCAGGGCCCATGGCCCGATAAACAGGCGCTGCCAGGCTTCCGGCAACGTTTCTTCAGCCGATGCGGCAAACCCTGACGCCAGCGGGGCTGCGACCGGGAAGGGCCACTGCTGCTGCCAGCTCCCGTCCTGGAAGGCGGCGACCAGCGGCGCAATTTCCGCGCTATTCGGCGCATAAGAGAACAGCGCGCCCAGGGTGCGGGCGCTTAACGCGACGGCGTCGCGATTTGGGATCGGCATCATCACTTATTCCTTTCTGCGGCGCGCGCCTGCGCGCCGTCTCATTAACCGGCAACCGCCATACCGACGGTCATATGCAGACCATAAAACAGGCCGCGGCCAATACATTCGGCGATCAAGACCAGCAGCAGGCCGATCAGCAGCCCCGTAGCGCGCGGCGGCTGGCGGCGGATCAGCGGACATAGCCAGCAGCCGAGGCCCAGCGCCAGCAGTACCAGGCGTAGCGCCTGGAGTTTGCCGTAATCTGGCAGCAGGGTGGCCGCCTGCTGAACCGAGCTGTGAAGGGTACTGAGCCCGGCGCTTTGCATAATGATAACTGCGGCGCTGATGACCAGCGCGGCCACGCTCAGTCCGGCAAAAAACCAGCCGTTAAAGTCGACTTTCGCCAGCCGCAGCAGCAGGGCGGCAAACAGCGGCCCGCTGAGGAGCACCGTCAGAAAGAACGCGCTGGTGGTGTAGCCATTGTACCATGTTGGCACGGTATTGATTTGGTAAACCCGGGTCATTGCGAGGACAAACAGCAGCCCTAACAGCATGGCGATCGCCAGCCAGACTTTACCCAGCGTCGCCGGCATTTTTTCCAGCACCGCCAGCAGCCACCAGAATCCGCCCACGGCGAAGAACAGAGCGCCGCTGGCGATTTCGTTGCTCAGCGCCGAGGCGCCGATGTGGTTCAGCGAGTTAAACGCGCGCAGCGGTGAACCGAGATGCATCACCGAAGCAAGAAAACCAATGCCCATCAACAGCCAGATAAAAAACATATTGCGCACCAGCCGCCGCCGGGCTTCCCGTTGGTCCCCCAGCGCCAGCCAGCCAAGACCGCTGACGATGGTCGCGCCGACCACGCACTGACCCAGCACCGTAAACAGCACCAGCGGCCATTCATGCCATCCGTTTCCCATCTCACACCTCCTTCGGGTTCGCCAGGTAACCGGTGGTATCGCCACACGGCCGGGCATTGGCGTTAGGTTTGATAACGATACTCGGCCGGGTAAAGTGCGCCGACGGCAGCGGCGCTACCGCGGCCAGCTGGCCGTGCTTAGCGCGCAGTTCGGCAATCGGCCCGAAATCCAACGCCCGCAGCGGGCAGGACTCGACGCAGATCGGCTTTTTCCCCTCGGCGACGCGCTCGTGACAGCCATCGCACTTGGTCATATGGCCTTTGTCGGCGTTGTACTGCGGGGCGCCGTACGGGCAGGCCATATGGCAGTAGCGGCAGCCAATGCATACCTCTTCGTTGACCACCACAAAACCGTCTTCGCGCTTATGCATCGCGCCGCTCGGACAGACCTTGGTGCAGGCCGGATCTTCACAGTGGTTACAGGCGATGGAGAGGTAATAGGCAAACACGTTCTGCTGCCAGACGCCGTTGTCCTCCTGCCAGTCGCCGCCGGCATACTCATAGATCCGGCGGAAGCTGACCTCCGGAGTCAGGTTCTTGTAGTCCTTACAGGCCAGCTCGGAGGTTTTGCATCCGGTACAGCGAGCGGAGTCGATAAAGAATCCATATTGCGTGCTCATGGTTTACTCCTTAAACCTTCTCGATATCGACCAGGTTGGTATGCTGTGGATTCCCCTTCGCCAGCGGCGACGGGCGGTGGGTGGTCAGGGTATTCATGCAGGCGCCATGGTCGATCCGATCTCCGGTCATATTGGCGTCGTGCCAGGCGCCCTGGCCCATCGCCGAGACCCCCGGCATGATGCGTGGCGTCACTTTCGCCGGAAGACGGACTTCGCCGCGCTGATTAAAAACGCGCACCATATCGCCGTTTTTAATCCCGCGTTTTTCCGCGTCAAGCGGATTGATCCATACTTCCTGGCGACAGGCCGCTTGTAATACATCAACGTTGCCGTAGCTGGAATGGGTGCGCGCTTTATAGTGGAAACCAAACAGCTGCAGCGGATACTGGCTGCGCAGCGGATCGTCCCAGCCTTCAAATGTGGAGGCGTAGACCGGCAGCGGGCTGATAACTTCGTCTTTCTCCAGCTGCCAGCGGGCGGCAATCTCTGCGAGTCGGCTGGAGTAGATTTCAATTTTGCCGGACGGGGTTTTGAGCGGATGCGCTTCAGGATCGCGCCGGAAGTCGCGATAGGCGACGAAGTGGCCGTTCGGGTCTTTGCGCTTGTAGATGCCCATTCGCTTCAGATCCTCGTAGGCCGGCAGCGCCGGATCTTTCGCCACCATTTTGGCGTACAGATACTGCAGCCACTGTTCCTGGGTACGCCCCTCGGTAAAACGTTGATGCACGTCGTCGCCGAGCCGTTTCGCCACTTCGCTTAGGATCCAGTAAATCGGTTTGCGTTCGAACTTCGCTGAGGTGGCGGGCTGAATAAAAATCAGATAGCCCATATTGCCGGCGTAATCGTTAGGAATGATATCCTCCTGCTCAACGGTCATCAGGTCGGGCAGCAGCAGGTCGGCGTATTTCGCCGACGAGGTCATAAAGTTGTCGATAACCACAATGGTTTCGCACTTGCTTTCATCCTGCAGAATTTCGTGGGTCTTATTGATGTCGGAGTGCTGGTTGATGATGGTGTTGCCCGCGTAGTTCCACAGGAACTTGATCGGCACATCCAGCTTCTCTTTTCCGCGTACGCCATCGCGGCTGGCGGTCATCTCTGGACCGCGCGCGATGGCGTCGGTCCAGGTAAAGCAGGAGATGGCGGTCTTCACCGGGTTTTCCAGCACCGGCAGGCGCTCAATGGTGATGGTGTAGGTTGATTCGCGGGCGCCGCTATTGCCGCCGTTGATGCCGACGTTGCCGGTTAAGATCGGCAGCATGGCGATCGCCCGGGCGGTGAGTTCGCCGTTGGCCTGGCGCTGGGGCCCCCAGCCCTGGCAAATGTAGGCCGGCTTGCTCATGCCGATTTCGCGCGCCAGCTTAATGATGCGCTCGGTGGGGATACCGGTAATACGCGAGGCCCACTGCGGCGTTTTAGCGATCCCGTCGTCGCCCTCGCCGAGGATATAGGCTTTGTAGTGACCATTCGCCGGCGCCCCGGCCGGGAGCGTTTTCTCGTCGTAGCCAACGCAGTATTTATCAAGGAAAGGCTGGTCCACCAGATCTTCGTTAATCAACACCCAGGCGATACCGGCCACCAGCGCGGCGTCGGTGCCGGGGCGAATGGGGATCCACTCATCTTCCCGACCGGCGGCGGTATCGGTGTAGCGCGGATCGATGACGATCATTCGCGCGTTAGAGCGCTCGCGGGCCTGCTCCAGATACCAGGTAATGCCGCCGCCGCTCATCCGGGTCTCCGCCGGATTGTTGCCGAACATCACCACCAGCTTGCTGTTTTCAATATCCGAGGTGCTGTTGCCGTCGTTACTGCCGTAGGTGTAGGGCATGGCGCAGGCAATCTGCGCAGTACTGTAGGTACCGTACTGGTTAAGCGAGCCGCCGTAGCAGTTCATTAAACGCGCCACCGGCGACGCGGAAGGCGACGAACGGGTGATGTTGCCGCCGACGATCCCTGAAGAGTAGTTAATGTATACGGCTTCGTTGCCATACTGCGCAACCACGCTCTTCAGGCGGTCGGCGAGGGTATCCAGCGCCTCCTGCCAGCTGATGCGGACAAATTTGCCTTCTCCGCGCTTGCCGACGCGCTTCATGGGATAGTTAAGGCGATCCGGATGATTGATGCGCCGGCGAATCGAACGCCCGCGCAGGCAGGCGCGGACCTGATGGTCGCCGTAGCGGTCGTCGCCGGTGTTATCCGTTTCGACGTAAACCACTTCATCATCACGCACGTGCAGCCGCAGGGCGCAGCGGCTGCCGCAGTTAACCGAGCAGGCGCCCCAGACAATGCGGGTTGTGTCGCCTGTAGCCTGCTGAACTGCCGCCGCGGCGCGGCGCAGCGTAAAGGGCAGGGTCAGCCCGCCGGCGGCCAGCGCCAGGGAGCCGAGGGCTGTAGATTTTAGTAGCGCGCGTCGGCTGACGCCGCCGGGAGATTCCTGATTCGACATTGCTCACTCCATGATAGTTATGCTGTGCGGAGAAGGACCGCCACGTCATTAACAGACGCAGGGGTGAGCGATAATACGTTATGGGTAGCCAGTAGACCTTATCCCTGGTCAATGCAGGGATAAGATCTTTCATTTGAAACCGAAGAGGGCTTACTGAGCGTCGTTTTCGGCGGGACTGTCGCTGTTACGCGTATAGGTGATTTTGAAGGTGTCGTTGGCGCAATGACCGACCACCTGAACCCCGGGCTGGTCTGCCTGATCGTTTGGCACAATGGCCAGGCTGAAGGCGGTTTCCGGTACGCCATTGTTGATGATCTTCTGCTGGATGTCGCTTTTGACCCGTTCACAGGAGTCGGGAGCCGCCAGTACGGCCGTGGAGCACAGCAGTAGCGCAGCGCCGGTGCAGAGGGATAGTTTCATCTTACGCTCCTTATCGATGTTATCCAGATTTAAGCATAGCAGAACTGGTGTAAACAATTGTATTTGCTAATATGATCGGATGTACACAAAAGGAATCGTCTGTGAAAAGATTGTATTGGCTGATCCCGGCAGCGCTGCTGCTGACGGCATGCGACCGTAAAAGCGCCCCGGACGCCTTCACCCCGGAAATGGCGAGTTTTTCCAATGAGTTTGAGTTTGATCCCCTGCGCGGGCCGGTGAAAGATTTTAGCCAGACGCTGCTGGATGAACACGATGTGGTGGTCAAGAAGGTGAGCGCTCAGCTCTCCAGGGAAGGGTGTTTCGATCTGCTGACCCTGGAAGATGTGGAGAACAAAACCGGCGCCACGCTGCTGCTGGACGCCAACTATTACGTCGACGGGCGCACCCACGAGAAGCGGCTGCGCCTGCAGGGCAAGTGTCAGCTGGCGGAGATGCCTGCCGCCGGGGTGAGTTGGGAGACGGATGATAACGGTTTTATTATCAGCGCACGCGGCAAAGAGACCACCGCCACCTACCGCTATGACAGCGATGGCTATCCGCTGGGAAAAACCACCACCGCCAAAGAGGAGCGATTTACCGTCGTCTCAACGCCGTCAAAGGATCCGCGTAAGAAATTGGACTATACCGCCATCAGCACCTTCAACGATCGCACGCTGGGCACGGTGCGTCAGACCTGCGACTACGACGATCACGACAATCCGCTGAGCTGTGAGCTGCAGGTGGTCGATGAAAGCGTCCAGCCGCCGCTGACCCGCCACTACACCATTAAAAACCGTATCGATTATTACTGAGCCGTCGGCTTCAGCAGGGACGGCCCGGGCGTTTTGTGCTCGGCCAGATACTGGTGCTGGAACAGGCACATGCGGATGGTGTTGCGGTACTCGCCGTTAATGAAAAACTCATGGATCAGTTCACCCTCGACCATAAAGCCGAGCTTACGGTAAATATGGATC
This sequence comes from Klebsiella sp. 28, assembly GCF_018223905.1. Lineage (NCBI taxonomy): Bacteria > Pseudomonadati > Pseudomonadota > Gammaproteobacteria > Enterobacterales > Enterobacteriaceae > Klebsiella > Klebsiella sp. 28. The sequence goes on along the minus strand of NZ_JAGRQY010000083.1, from coordinate 10,091 downwards.
GCTTTTTCATTCTCTTTATCAACGATTAAATACAGCTTATACAGATTGAGCACGGTAAAGCCATAGTCCATCGCCAGGCGTGCGGCGCGGGTGGCGAGACCTTTTCCCTGGAAGTCGGGGGAGATGATGATCTGGAACTCGGCCCGGCGGTGCACATGGTTGATTTCAACCAGCTCCACCAGTCCGGCTTTATCGCCATTGCATTCGATGACAAAGCGGCGCTCGCTTTGATCGTGAATATGTTTGTCGTACAGATCGGAGAGCTCAACGAAGGCCTCGTACGGCTCTTCAAACCAGTAGCGCATGACGCTGGCGTTGTTATCGAGCTGGTGGACGAAGCGCAAATCTTCGCGCTCAAGCGGGCGGAGTTTGACGTGTAGCGCGTCGGTCATGGAGATTCCTGTGGTTAAAACGGAAAAGGGATTACAGAAAGGCGGCGCCCGCAGGCGCCAGCGTGGTTAGGGAGCGGCTCAGGGATTGATCGCGCGGCCGGTGCGACGGTCAAGACAGCGCAGGGTGTTTGGCTCCCAATAGGCATTGACGTTGGCGCTCTTCTGGCAGTTATCCTGCGCGTCGAAAGCGACATCGGCTTTATCCCACTCTTTTTCCGCCCGTTTGTTCACCTTCTGGCGCAGGCTGCGGGTGTCGTTCCATTGCTCTTTTTCCATCGACGCCTGCTGACGGCTCTGCGCGCTGTCGCCAGATTCAATCACCAGCCGGTCGGTGGCGGCATAGGAGCTGGAGGTGTAGACCACAGCGCTTAACGCCAGAATGGCGGTCAGGCACCAGCGTTTGTTCAGTGTCATGTTCATCACGATTTCCTTTAAGTGATGGGTTAACCCTCAGGTTCAGTTTACTACAGCTCTTTTGTCGGGCATAGCCGGCAAAACAGCGTGGGGCAGAGGCCATTATCGCGTAGAATGGTTCAACGCTTTGTCTCTTTTACGAATCTTTTAATGCTCAAAACAACGCTGCTGTTCTTTGCTACCGCTCTGTGTGAAATCGTCGGCTGTTATCTACCGTGGCTATGGCTCAAGCGCGGGGCAACGCCGCTGCTGCTGATCCCCACCGCCCTGGCGCTGGCGCTATTCGTCTGGCTCCTGACGCTCCATCCGGCCGCCAGCGGGCGGGTATATGCCGCCTACGGTGGGGTGTACGTTTGTACCGCATTGCTCTGGCTGCGGGTCGTTGATGGGGTCAAATTAACCCATTATGACTGGGCGGGCGCGGCCGTCGCCCTGTGCGGCATGCTAATCATCGTGGCGGGGTGGGGACGGGCCTAAGCTCGTCATGTGTGATCCCTGCCGCTTTTTTCAACCCTAATTCTTGTATGGTAGTCGACCTGTTGCCTTACTTATCAGACATCCTATTTCATATGACTCTGTAAGGAACAACGATGGCTATCGAGACTCTTGCCGCCCGGACCGGGGCGACGCCGTTACGCATCCGTCGGGTGCAGAAGATCACCCTGACGCTGCTGTTTATCGCCGGTATCGTCAACTTTCTTGACCGCTCTTCGCTGAGCGTCGCTGGGGAGGCGATACGCGCCGACCTGGGCCTTAGCGCCACCGAGTTCGGGGTGCTGCTCTCCGCCTTTTCGCTCTCTTACGGCTTCGCGCAACTGCCCTCCGGTATTTTGTTGGATCGCCTGGGGCCACGGATTGTGCTGGGCGCCGGGCTGATTTTCTGGTCCGCAATGCAGGCCCTGACCGGGATGGTCAATTCGTTCTCGCATTTTATTCTGCTGCGCATTGGCCTCGGGATCGGCGAAGCGCCGTTTATGCCAGCCGGCGTGAAATCGATCAACGACTGGTATGCGCAAAGAGAGCGCGGCACGGCGGTGGGAATATTCAACTCCTCGACGGTGCTGGGCCAGGCTATCGCCCCGCCGGCCCTGGTCATCATGCAGTTGGCCTGGGGTTGGCGAACGATGTTTGTGGTGATTGGTTTAGCCGGGATCGTGGTCGGCCTGTGCTGGTATGTGGGCTACCGTAACCGTCGGCAGTTTACCCTGCAGGAGGAGGAGCAGCAGTATCTGGCCAGTGAGGAGGCGGCCCGCCCGGCGCTGAAGTTTAGCGAATGGCTGGCTCTGTTTAAACGGCGGACTACCTGGGGGATGATCCTCGGCTTTTCCGGTGTGAACTACACCGGCTGGCTGTATATCGCCTGGTTACCCGGCTATTTGCAGGCGCAGCAGGGGTTAAGCCTGGCCCGTACCGGCTGGGTGGCGGCGATCCCGTTTCTTGCCGCGGCGGTGGGGATGTGGGTCAACGGCCTGGTGGTCGATGCCCTGGCGCGCAGAGGCTACGATCTGGCGAAAACCCGCAAAACGGCGATTGTTATCGGTCTGGTGCTGTCGGCGCTGGGCACCTTGCTGGTGGTGCAATCGTCGACGCCAGCCCAGGCGGTGGCTTTTATCTCCATGGCGCTGTTTTGCGTTCATTTCGCCGGGACGTCCGCCTGGGGGCTGGTGCAGGTAATGGTGGCGGAGCATAAAGTGGCTTCGGTGGCGGCGATCCAGAACTTCGGCAGCTTTGTGTTTGCCTCCTTCGCGCCGATCGTGACCGGCTGGGTAGTGGATACGACTCACTCTTTCAATCTGGCGCTGGTGATCGCCGCCGGGGTGACCTTTGCCGGGGCGCTGTGCTACTTCTTTATCGTCAAAACTCGCATCGATTAACAACGCTCGGCGATTCGTCAACAGCAGGCCCGCAGGGACGCGCGGCCGCCATGTTCTTCTCCTCCCGTTACCTGCACTATCCTGTCACTGCGGCGATTGCAGCCTCGTGCCCCGTGCTTTATCACGCAAGATCTTCTTGTATGGTAGTTGACAGAAATCAAAGATGTTATACCAATTGCGTGAGATGGTTGAGGCACAAAGGCATTCTCCTCGAGAGTTCTCCCCGAGAATGGTTGATGGGCTACATAACAACGAGAGTCATCATGGAAAACACCCTCTTAACCGCTAACGCCACGCTGCCGACCTACGATCGCAGCGCACTGATCCCCCGTATCGTTCATCTTGGTTTTGGCGCGTTTCATCGCGCTCATCAGGCTGTGTATGCCGATATACTGGCCAGCGAGCACGGCAGCGACTGGGGCTACACCGAAGTTAATCTGATTGGCGGCGAGCAGCAGATCGCCGATCTCCAGCAGCAGGATCTGCTGTATACCGTCGCCGAAATGTCCGCCGACGCCTGGACCGCGCGCGTGGTTGGTGTGGTGAAGCAGGCGCTGCACGCCGGGGTTGATGGTCTCGAAGCGGTGCTGGCGGCGATGTGCCAGCCACAGGTGGCCATTGTCTCCCTGACGATTACTGAGAAAGGCTATTGCCATTCGCCAGCCAGCGGCGAACTGCAGCTCGATCACCCGCTGATCGCCGCCGATCTGCATAACCCGCACCAGCCAAAATCGGCGGCGGGGGTAGTGGTGGAGGCCTTATCTCGCCGCCGGGCGGCCGGCCTGCCTGCTTTTACCGTGATGTCCTGCGATAACATGCCGGAAAATGGTCACGTTATGCGCAACGTCGTCTGCGCCTACGCCCGGGCTTTAGACGAGGATCTTGCCGCATGGATAGAGCAGAATGTCACCTTTCCGTCGACCATGGTGGACCGGATTGTCCCGGCGGTGACTGCCGAAACCCTCGATAAAATTACCCAGCTGACCGGGGTGCGCGACCCGGCCGGGGTGGCCTGCGAACCTTTCCGTCAGTGGGTGATTGAGGATAACTTTGTTGCCGGACGTCCGCAGTGGGAGAAAGCGGGAGCGGAACTGGTCGCCGACGTGGTGCCTTTCGAAGAGATGAAGCTGAGAATGCTCAATGGTAGCCATTCGTTCCTCGCTTATCTCGGCTATCTGGCCGGTTATCAGCATATCAACGACTGTATGCAGGACGATAACTACCGTCGCGCGGCGCTGTCGTTGATGCTGGACGAACAGGCACCAACGCTGAAGGTGCAGGGGGTGGATCTGTCACGCTATGCCAGTTTGCTGATTGACCGTTACTGCAATCCGGCGCTGAAGCACCGCACCTGGCAGATAGCCATGGACGGCAGCCAGAAGTTGCCCCAGCGCATGCTGGACTCAATACGCTGGCATTTGGTGCATCAGCGTGATTTTACACTGCTGGCGCTGGGCGTGGCAGGGTGGATGCGCTACGTTGGCGGCGTTGACGATGCGGGCCAGGCAATCGAGATATGCGACCCGTTGTTGCCGGTTATCCAGCAAGCGGTGGCTGCCAGCGCCGATGGCGAAGCGCGAGTCAAAGCGCTGTTGGGTATTGAGGCGATTTTTGGCGTCGAATTGCCGCAGGAGTCACGCTTTGTCACGGCGGTGACCCGCGCCTACTTAGCGCTGCAGCGGCAGGGGGCTAAAGCTACCGTCGCCGCGTGGGCCGCCGCGCAATAATCTTTTTCCGGTGTCGGTCCCGGGGTCGACACCGGCTCTTCAGTTATTTCTACGATACTCCGCTGATGTCTATTTTTTGCTAGCGATCGGTTTTAGCAGACGCAGAATATGATCGAACGCAATGTCTATACATAACTCTATATTTCCCTGATTTACTAAAGATAATTAGCTGTTATTTTTCCGAACAATGACTGGTATTTCACCGCAATAATGGCATAGTTAAGTTATTGAAAAAGAACTTTCTCTGCAAAAGGAGTACGGGTCATGTATAAAAAAATTTTATTGCCTGTTGATGTCTTTGAAATGGATTTAAGCGATAAAGCGGTGCGTCACGCGGAATTTCTCGCTTCGGCCGAAAATGGCGAGATCACCTTGCTCAACGTTCTGCCGAACAGCAGCCGTTCGCTATTGCGCGGTTTTACGGCGGATATTCGTAAGTTTGAAGCCTATATGAAAGAAGAGTCGGAGAAAAAAATGCGCGAGGTGGCGCGACTGTTCGCCATCCCCATGACGCGGATCCATACCCGCGTAGTCTTTGGCAACGTGCGTGACGAAATTCTGGCTATCAGTAACAACGAAGAGTTCGATGTCATTGTGATTGGTTCCCGCAAACCGGGGATCTCCACCCATCTGCTGGGCTCCAACGCCGAGTCAATTCTGCGCTACGCCAAAACGCCGGTATTGGTCGTTAGATAATCCCTTCAATGAGGACGGCTGCGTCGGCCATGCCGGCAGCCGTCTGACTCTTATTCTTCACTAAACCAGTCGCGGTTCTCCTGGCGAATCAGCAGTACGGATTCGCTGATTTCATGCAAATGGATACTCATGGCTTTTTCTACCGCCTCGGCATCGCGTTTTTCCAGCGCGGTGAAAATCTCATGATGCTGGCGCAGAAGCATCTCAGGAGAGGTGACATGGTCCAGACTCATATAGCGGACGCGATCGATGGCGGCTTTAATATTTTCCACTGTCTCCCAGGCCAGCTGACAGTCGGCGATAATCGACAGCTTCTGGTGAAATTCATCATCGAGCAGGAAAAAGTCGTTTAACTGCTGCCGATCAACGGCAATACGCTGCTGGTGAAGATTCTGTTCCAGCTGATAAAGTTGCTCTTCGTTAATCATGCCGGCGGCACGGCGAACCACCGCGCACTCGATCGCCTGGCGGACGAAGCAACCATTACGCACCTGCGACAATGAGATTTTATTGACGTAGCTACCGCGCTGGGGACGAATCTGGATAAGTCCGTTTTCCGCCAGCTTAATGAAGGCTTCGCGCACCGGCTGACGAGACACCGCAAAACGCACGGAGACTTCTTTCTCCGACAGCGGTGTACCAGGCGGGATCAGGCAGTGAACGATATCCCGGCGGAGGATGCGATAAATTTGCTGATTGACGGGTTGCGTAGGATTCAGTTGCGATTCTGCGGCCATTGATGGTTACTTTTTAGGGGGTTATGCGCACTATTTTACGCGTTTTTTGCGTTTCCGCCCATACCCGGCCCGCAGGCCGGGTGGCTGACGGTTAGCCCTGACGGTGAACGCTGAGTCCGGCAAAGCTCTGACTCACCGGCATCATCTCCAGGGTGTTGATGTTGACATGTTTCGGCAGGGTGGCGACCCACCAGACCGCCTCGGTCACATCTTCCGGCGTTAGCGCTTGGGTATTTTCGTAAGCTTTTTCGGCTTTAGCGTCATCGCCCTTAAAGCGGACGTTAGAAAACTCGGTGCCGCCCACCAGACCCGGCTCGATGTCGGTCACGCGCACCGCGGTGCCGTGCAGGTCGGTACGAAGATTGAGGCTAAACTGACGGACAAAGGCTTTGGTCGCCCCATAGACGTTTCCGCCGGCGTAAGGCCAGCTGCCTGCCGTAGAGCCGATATTGATGATATGGCCGCGATTGCGCTCCACCATCCCCGGCAGCACGGCGCGGGTCATGTACACCAGCCCTTTATTATTGGTGTCGATCATATCTTCCCAGTCTTCCACACTGGCGCGGTGCGCCGGCTCCAGACCAAGCGCCAGGCCGGCGTTGTTCACCAGCACATCGATAGCCTGCCACTCGGCCGGCAGGTCAGCAATCAGCGTCTCAATGGCGGCGCGGTTGCGGACGTCAAGTTGCGCGATATAAAGATTATCGCCCAGCTCGTCTTTCAGCGTCTTCAGGCGCTCTTCACGACGACCGGTGGCAATCACTTTATGACCGTTAGCGATAAAACGGCGAGTAATACTTTCACCAAAACCGGCGGTGGCGCCGGTGACCATGATAATCATCTTACTGTTCCTCAACGCTTTTTGTGTTTTCATACCATAGCACGCACAGGCGGCGACCGGTAACGGAAATCATTGCGACCCCTTAAGGAGAGGCCTAATCTTACAGCATTAGCCTGTACAGGAGAGAAAGATGTCCGAACGAAACCCCTTTTTTAGCGTCAGTACGTTGCCTTACCAGGCGCCGCCGTTCGATGTGATTGACGACAGCCACTATCGCCCGGCGTTTGATGAGGGCGTCCGGCAGCAGCGGGCCGAAATTCGCGCTATTATCGACAATCCGCAGCCGGCCAGTTTCGCCAACACGCTCGAGGCGCTGGAGCAGAGTGGTCAGCTGCTGGCGCGGGTGACGCGGGTCTTTTTCGCCATGGCTGGCGCCCATACCAATCCTTATATTCAATCACTGGATGAACAATTTTCCGCCGAACTCGCCGAGCTGGGGAATGACATCTGGCTTAATGCGGCCTTGTTTCAGCGCGTGAACAGCGTCTACGAGCAGCGCGACGCGCTGGCGCTGGACAGCGAGTCCTATCGTCTCCTGACCCTGACGTGGCAACGTTTTGTTCACGCCGGGGCGACGCTGGCTCCCGAGCAGCAGGCGGCGCTGCGCACACTGAACACCGAAGCGGCTACGCTGCAAAGTCAGTTCCAGCAGCGACTGCTGGGAGCGGCAAAAAGCGGCGGCCTGGTGGTTGATTACCGGCATCAACTGGCTGGCCTGAGCGATGAGGAGATAGCGGCGGCGGCTGACGCAGCGCGTGAAAGAGGGCTTAGCGACCGCTGGTTGCTGACGCTGACCAATACCACCCAGCAGCCGCAGCTGCTTGCGCTGCGCGACCGGCAAACGCGGGAGAATCTCTTCGCCGCCGGCTGGACCCGCAATCAGCAGGGCGATGAGCATGATACGCGTGACCTGGTACTGCGGCTGGCGGCGATCCGCGCGCAGCAGGCTGAGCTGTTGGGAGCCGCTGATTACGCCAGCTGGGCGCTGACCGATCAAATTGCGGCTTCCCCGGCGGAGGCATTGGGCTTTATGCGCCGGATAGCGCCGGCGGCGCGGGCGAGGGCGGAACGAGAGCTGGCGGACATCCAGCAGGTGATCGACAACGAAGGCGGGGGTTTTCGCGCGACGGCATGGGACTGGCTTTACTACAGCGAGCAGGTGCGGCGGGCTGCCTATGCCATTGATGACGCGCAGCTCAAACCCTATTTTGCCCTCGAGCGGGTGCTGCAAGACGGTGTATTCTGGACGGCCTCGCAGCTCTTTGGTCTGCGCTTTGTTGAGCGCTTCGATATACCGGTCTATCACCCGGATGTGCGGGTCTGGGAGATCTTCGATCACAACGGCGAAGGGATGGCGCTGTTTTACGGTGACTACTACGCTCGTGACTCAAAGAGCGGCGGCGCATGGATGGATGTGTTTGTCGAACAGTCGACTCTGCGCGCGCAGCGCCCGGTTATCTACAATGTCTGCAACTACGTCCGCCCGCAGGCAGGGCAAAGCGCGCTGCTGTCGTGGGATGAGGTGATCACCCTGTTTCATGAGTTCGGCCATACCCTGCATGGGCTGTTCGCCAGCCAGCGCTACGCCAGTCTCTCAGGGACCAATACGCCGCGCGATTTTGTCGAATTTCCTTCGCAGATCTTCGAACACTGGGCCAGCCAGCCGCAGGTGTTTGCCCACTACGCGAAGCACTACCAGTCCGGGGAGCCGATGCCGCAGGCGCTACGCGACAATATGTTGCGTGCGGCAACCTTCAATAAAGGGTACGACATGAGCGAGCTGTTGGCTGCTGCGTTACTCGATATGCGGTGGCATAGCCTGTCGACCTCGGCATTACCGGAGGAGGTGGACGCGTTTGAGCAGCTGGTGCTTCGGGAAGAGAACCTGGATCTGGCGGCGGTCCCCCCGCGCTATCGCAGCAGCTATTTCTCCCATATCTTCGGCGGCGGCTATGCGGCAGGCTATTACGCCTATCTGTGGACCCAGATGCTGGCCGACGACGGCTATCAATGGTTCGTGGAGCAGGGCGGTTTGACCCGTGAGAACGGTCAGCGTTTCCGTGAGGCGATTTTATCACGCGGGAACAGCACTGATTTAGCTGAACTGTATCGCCAGTGGCGCGGACACGATCCGCAGATTGAGCCGATGCTGAAAAATCGCGGATTGAGTGCGTAGGGCAATTTTAGTCTGACAAGATAACCGGGCGCGCTGCCCGGTTTTTTGTCTGATCTAGTCGTAACCTTATATTTCTTTTACCTCACGCTGCCTAAATCTTTATCGCTCTCTCTCCCTTTAAGCATTAGCGTGGCTTCTTCGATACGAATGAAGCGCCCGGAATCATCTATTTCAGCGAACATATAAACTTCCATGTCCACCTCTTCTCCGCTGCGCCTGGTGCACAGAACGCGATGCCTTGTGGCATAAAGATTCCCGTTACGAAGTTCGTCATGTAACTCAATTTTAGCGAAGGCGATAATTTCCCGGAGTCTACGCGCATGCTGAGCAAAGCCATCTAATCCTTCCCACTTGTTATCAGTACGCTGCCGATAACCGGGACTAAAATAACGACTGAGTATCCGATCCAGTGGTATCTGTTGGTGGTTGATAATGTCATCCAATACCCTAGTAATAGTAATCATTTTGATGGTTAGTCCTCTGTGAAAGTGATGAATACTTTACAATCGACTAACTGGCTTCAGTACGGTATAAATGACATTAAACGCCTCAAACACGCCAATATGCACGATCCATTGATTCCATTCGAACCGGTATTTTCACCCCAGGGACCCACTTTACTCGTCGCGGTACGTCAGTCTGAGGTAATACGGGAGACTCCACGCCACCATCACAGCTGTGGGCAGTTAATCGGTGCCATACGTGGGCTACTTACGGTCGATGGCGGTGATTGTCGCTGGGTGGTACCGGCAACACATGCCGTCTGGATACCGCCAGGTGTTCCGCACGGCCTGCGCTCGCACGGTCCATATTCAGGATGGAGTGTTTATGTTTCTGCCAAAGCCTGTGGCGAGCTACCTGATAAGCCATCTGTTCTCTCAATGACAAATCTGCTGCGTGAAGCGATAACGCGAGCGGCTGCATGGCAAGGTGTAGAGCTTACTGCGTCCCAAAAACGTTTAGCTGGCGTTATTCTTGATGAAATTGGTTCCCTTCCCAGGGTTAATCTTGGGCTTCCAATGCCGCAAGATAGCCGATTGCTCAGAATCGCGCAGGCGCTGTCAGCAAACCCGGACGACGGGCGCAGGTTGGAAGAATGGGCAGCCTGGGCCGGCATGTCATCACGCACGCTCACGCGACGATTCCGAGCCGAAACGGGTTTTAGCTTCAATGAATGGCGACAGCGGATACGCTTACTCAGGGCTCTTGAGCTACTGGCTGCCGGCAAGCCAGT
>NZ_JAGRQY010000082.1:0-18019 GCF_018223905.1 Klebsiella sp. 28 | reverse complement strand
GCGTAGGTCCAGCTGGCGGCTGCGACGCCGGGAACCACAATGCCGAAGGTGCCATTGCGCTCGATGATCTCCCGCGTCCAGGTGCTTTTATCCACCACGATAGCCACCCGCGGCGGGGCGAATTCCACCGGCATTGACCAGGCGGCGGCCATAACGTTGCGCCGGTCGGACGGGGCATCGTAGCTGGTGATCAAAATGGTTGGGCCGTGGTTGAGCAGGCGGCTGGCGTACTGCAGTTCAACGTGGCGAAAGCGGCTCATAGGCGTTCCTTGAATAATGGGTCGGTTGGCAGGTAACACGTTAAGCCGCAATGAAAATGTAATCAATACGTCATCTCGTCTGACTATAGTCGCCAGCACTAAGTCCCAAAGAGGATCACAATATGTTGGCTCCCCTGATGCTATCCCAGGTGAGCGTGCCCCGTCGGATGTCGACCGCCGGGCTGGTCTCGCTGTCCCGAAAGGGAGGGCGATGATGCGCACGCTGACCCCTATCACCCTGCAGGAGGTCTCTTTCGCCTTCGCAGAGACCCCTATTCTTGACCGCTTCACGTTGCATATCGAACCCGGCCGCATCGTGGCGCTACTGGGCCCTTCCGGCTGCGGCAAAAGCACGTTGCTGCGTCTGCTGGCCGGGCTGAGCGTGCCGGCCAGCGGCGAAATCCGCTTTGGCGACAGGCTGGTCGCCCGCGCAGGATGGGGATTGCCCCCGGAGCAGCGCGATATCGGCATGGTTTTTCAGGATTATGCCCTCTGGCCGCATATGAGCGTGGCGCAGAACGTCGCCTTTCCGCTGCGCATGCGCGGCGTCTCCCGCAGCGAACGCGAGCGCCGGGTCAGCGAGGCGCTGGCGCGGGTAGGCCTCAATGGCTTTGCCGAACGTAAGCCTTCAGGCCTCTCCGGCGGTCAGCAGCAGCGGGTGGCGCTGGCGCGGGCGATCGTCGCCGCGCCGCGGGTGCTGCTGTTTGATGAACCGCTCTCCAACCTGGACAGCGAACTACGCGAATCGCTGTGTGGCGAAATGAGCCGCCTGCTGCGACAGCTCGGCATCACCGCCCTGTATGTCACCCATGACCGACGTGAAGCCGAGCTGTTAGCCGACCAGATTGTCTATTTATCCGCGGGCCGCGTGGCCGCTGTCCGCGCCGTTACGCCAACCTCAGGGGAAGTTGCATGAACACCGTTATGACCGTTAAGAAAGGAGTGGTACTCGCGATGGCTCTCTCCGCCATGATGCTCTCCAGCGCCCATGCGCTGACCGTTTACACCGCCGGACCCGGCTCGCTGGCGAAAAGCCTGGCCAGCGGTTTTGAACAACAGACCGGGGTGAAGGTGACCGTTTTTCAGGCCACCACCGGCAAAGTGATGGCCCGACTGGAGGCCGAGCAGGCCAACCCGCAGGCGGATGTGCTGATCTCCGCCTCGTGGGATACCGCCGAAGATCTGCACCAGCGGGGCTGGTTGTTGCCTTTTGCGAGCGCCAACGCCGACCAGGTACCGGCGAACCTGAAATCGGCGGACTATATCGCCCAGGGCGTCTCCGCCCTGGGTATTGTCTGGAACAGTAAAAGCGGCACCCCGGAACCGAAAGAGTGGCGGGATCTCACCCAGCCGGCGTTTAAAGACAAGGTGACAACCCCCGACCCGGCGCTCTCCGGCGCGTCGCTGGATTTGCTGATCGGGCTGCAAAACAGCATGGGCGACCAGGCCTGGCAACTGTTTGACGATCTGAAAAAGAACGGCATGGTAGTCAGCGGACCCAACGCCCAGGCGGTGACGCCGGTGATGCAAGGGGCGAAAGCGGCGGTGTTTGGCGCGGTGGATTATGTCTCCTACGGCAATATTCAGCAGGGCGAGTCGCTGAAGGTGATCTTCCCGGCCAGCGGAACGGTGATTGCCCCGCGCCCGATGATGATCCTCAAAACCAGCCAGCATGCCGACGATGCCAAAGCCTTTATCGATTACGTGCTGTCGCCGGAAGGTCAGGCGAAGGTCGCCGACGCCTGGCTGATGCCCGCCCGCCGCGACGTGGCGGCTAAACGTCCGTTACTGGACGCGCTGAAGGTGCTGCCCACCACCAGCGAGGGCAGCAGCGAGCGGGGCGCCGTGCTCGCCCGCTTCAGTCAGCTGTACGCGCAGTAATTGATCCCGTTTCTCCGGCGCTGGCCGCCGGAGGACCCTCAGCTTCAGGAACCGGTTGTGAAACAAACATTCCTTTCCGGCGCGACCCTTGCCGCCCTGGTGATGCTGGTCGCGTTACCGTTAGTGTTTATTGTGCTGCAGGCGATTTTTCCCCGTTTTAGCGCCGGTTCGCTCGGGGACGCCTTTGGCGGCATCCCGGCGCTGCTGGCCGATCCTCAGCTGCCGGCGATGCTCGGCGGTACGCTATGGATCGCCGCCGGCGTGGCGCTGGTCAGCGTAATGATTGGCCTGCCGCTCGGCATCCTGCGCGGTATGTTTTCGCTGCCGCTGCCCCGGCTGTGGGATCTCCTGTTTTTGATCCCCTTTCTTACGCCGCCCTATATCTCGGCGCTCTCCTGGATGCTGGCCCTGCAAAGCCAGGGCTATCTGCAGCAGCTGACCGGCTGGCAGCTGAACGATCTGCTGTTCAGCCGCAGCGGGATCGTGCTGGTGATGACCTTTAATATATTTCCGGTGGTCTACTTTGCCGTCTCCCGCAGCCTGCTGGCGAGCGGGACCCGGCTGGCGGTGGTCGCCCGCGTCCATGGCGCCAGCGCCTGGCGCGCCTTCTGGCACGTGACGCTACCGATGCTCTCTCCGGCGCTGGCGGCGGGGATGCTGCTGGCGTTTACCCTCGCCATCGAGGAGTTTGGCGTACCGGCGGCGCTGGGCAGCCGGGCGGGAGTGGTGATGCTGACGGTCGGTATTGAGAAAAAGCTGGCCGACTGGCCGGTGGATCTCCCTGGCGCCGCGCTATTGTCGCTGCTGCTGATGGCGGTGGCGTTGTTCGCCTGGTGGCTGCAAAGGCGGCTGGTGGGGGAGAAAGAGGTCACCAGCATCACCGGTAAGCCGGGGGAGAACCACGGGGCATCGCTGGGCTGGATGACGCTGCCCGCCGTGCTGGCGATGGCGGCCGTCGGCGGCCTGGCGGTCGGCGTCCCCGCCGTCTCGATGATGCTCACCAGCGTGATGGGCACGCTCTCCGGTGGCGTGAGTGTTGAGAATGTCACACTGCGTCATTTCGCGGCGCTGTTTGACCAGCAGGGAGATGCCCTGTCGGCCCTCGGCACCAGCCTGTCGCTGGCCCTGGGTTCGGCGCTAATCGTCGGCGCGCTGGGCCTGCTGGCCGCCTGGTTGGTGATGGTGCAGAAGATTAAAGGGCGCGGGATGGTGGACGCGCTGTCGCTGATGCCGGCGGCGCTGCCGGGCGTGGTGGTGGGGGTCGGTTTGATCCTGCTGTGGAATCAGCCCTTCTGGCCGCGCTCGCCCTATAACACGCTGTGGATGCTGCTGCTCTCCTATTGCTGCCTGCTGTTGCCCTGGCCGGTGCGCTATGTCGGCAGCGCGCTGCGCCAGCTGGGCCCGAACCTTGAGCCCGCCGCCAGGGTGCACGGGGCGTCGCCACTGCAGGCGCTGCGGTTGATTGTCCTGCCGCTGGTCTTTCCGGCGCTGCTGGCGGCGATGCTGATGGTGTTCGCGGTGGCCTCCCGGGAGCTGGTGACCTCGCTGCTGCTCTCTCCGGCCGGTACGCAAACCGTGGCGGTGTTTATCTGGCGCCAGTTCGAACAGGGTTCCGTCGGTCAGGGCATGGCGATGGCCAGCCTGACGTTGTTGACCGGTCTGGTCCTGATGCTGACGGCGCTGGCGCTGATGCAGCGCCGCACGCGCGGTTAACGCTAAGCGCACAAAAAAGACGGTCGGCGCGGAAAAATAGGCTATAAATGTCGGACACCTACAGCTGGAGGCCCTGATGAGTCCCTTTTTACGCGCCTATTTTTCCCGTCTGAGCTGGACGGGTGAGCCTGATGTTTCCATTGATACCCTGCGGGAACTGCATCTGCAGCATAACAGCGCCATCCCCTTTGAAAACCTCGACGTCCTGCTGCCGCGTGAAATCCACCTTGACGATGGGGCGCTGGAAGAGAAGCTGATCGCCGCCCGCCGCGGGGGGTATTGTTTTGAACAGAATGGCCTGCTGGAGCGCGCGCTGCGCGAGATAGGCTTTAACGTCCGCAGCCTGCTGGGCCGCGTGGTGCTGGCCAACCCGCCGCAGATGCCGCCGCGTACTCACCGTCTGTTGCTGGTGGAGGTGGCGGGGGAGCGCTGGATCGCCGACGTCGGCTTCGGCGGCCAGACGCTGACCGCGCCGATCAAACTGCTGGCCGATATCCCACAGCAAACGCCGCACGGCAGCTATCGTCTGGTGCATGAAGGGGATGAGTGGACGCTGCAGTTCAACCATCACGAACACTGGCAGTCGATGTACCATTTCGATTTAGGCCGCCAGTATGCGTCTGATTATGTGATGGGCAACTTCTGGTCGGCGCACTGGCCGCAGTCCCACTTCCGTCACCATCTGCTGATGTGTCGTCATCTCCCGGACGGCGGCAAAATGACCCTCACCAACTTCCACTTTACCCACTGGGAGAATAACCATGTGGTGGAGAAGGTCGATTTTGCCGATGTCTCCGCGCTGTATGAAGGGCTGCAGACCCGTTTCGGCCTGGGGGTGGACGATCCTAAACATGGCTTCAGCGAAGCGGCGCTGGCGGCGGTGATGGCGGCGTTCGATACCCATCCGGAAGCCGGGAAGTAAATCTCCTCATGCCCGGCGGCGCTGCGCTTGCGCGGGCCTACGGGGTATGAGCCTGTGAGAGGACCCTGTAGGCCGGATAAGGCGTAGCCGCCACCCGGCGAAATTACAGGTACCGTGCCTGATATCTTGCCCGGCGGCGCTGCGCCTGCGCGGGCCTGAGAGGTTTGAGCCTGTAAGAGGCCCCTGTAGGCCGGGCAAGGCGTAGCCGCCACCCGGCGAAATTACAGGTACCGTGCCTGATATCTTACCCGGCGGCGCTGCGCCTGCGCGGGCCTGCGAGGTTTGAGCCTGTGAGAGGCCCCTGTAGGCCGGGCAAGGCGTAGCCGCCACCCGGCGAAATTACAGGAACCGTGCCTGATATCTTGCCCGGCGGCGCTGCGCTTGCGCGGGCCTGCGAGGTTTGAGCCTGTGAGAGGACCCTGTAGGCCGGGTAAGGCGACAGCCGCCACCCGGCATAAAGCCTGGAGCCAGGTACGATAAATACCCGGACTTGGCGCGAAGGCCTCGTCCGGGCTACCGGTAAGGATGAATGGTAAACGCCGCCAGCGCTCAGCGCCGGGAGCGTACCACCTGGTAACGCCGGGTGAAATACTCCACCGGCGCGCTCCAGACGTGAACCAGGCGGGTGAAGGGGAAGATCAGAAAGATGGTCATCCCGAGCACCAGGTGGACGCGGTAAATCCATGCGACACCGTCCAGATGCGCCGAGGCGCCGCCGTGGAAGGTGACCACCGCCTGCGCCCAGTCCACCAGCTTGAGCATTTCGCTGCCGTCCGGATGCTGGGCGGAGAAGGGGATGGTTGTCAGCCCCAGCGCGCACTGAATCAGCAGAATGCACAGGATCAAAATATCCGCGGTCGTGGAGGTGGCGCGAATTCGCGGGTTGGTCAGGCGGCGCATCAGCAGGCCGATACCGCCTACCAGGGTCAGCACGCCGCAGATGCCGCCAAGGATCATGGCCATCAGCTGCTTCTGGGACATCGGCAGGAACCACGAGTAGACCCAGTGTGGGGTCAGCATGCCAAAGAGATGGCCAAAGAAGATGCCGAGAATGCCGATATGAAATAAGTTCGACCATAGCACCATCCCGCGCTTATCCAGCATCTGGCTGGATGAGGCGCGCCAGGTATACTGCCCGTAATCGTAGCGCAGCCAGCTGCCCACCAGAAAGACGGTGCCGCACAGGTAAGGGTAGATATCGTAAAAGAAGACGTTCAGATACTGGATCATTTCGGGCCTCCGGCGCGGATGTCAACGTACTGCGGCGCCACATCCTGACTAAAGCGTCGTTGATAAGCTTGCATCGACGAGCTATCGCAAGCGGTCGCATTATCTTCGATAAACTTCACCTGCTCTTCTTCCCACACGGCGTCCAGCGCCTGACGGGTATCGTCGCGCTTTTCTCCCGCCACCTGTTTTGTGACACTGTCACTGGTGAGCGGGCTTTTAGCCAGCGCCAGCAGGGCGTCAAACAGCTGGTAGTACGGGCAGGCTCGCTGCTTAAGACGGCCGCCGATCAGCGCCAGAATCGGCGCGATATTCTGCAGCCCCTCCCGAGCCTCCGCGGGAGGTAGAATACTGAGATACTCCAGATACAGCGGCAGATGGTCGGGCAGCTCGCGACAATCGATCTGCAGACCCGCCTGCTGATACTGATTCATCAGGTCGACCATCGCCTGGCCGCGGTCGCGGGATTCGGCATGCACATGTTCAAACAGCAGCAGCGAGGTGGCGCGCCCGCGCTCGAACACCTCGCACCATTCGGCCTGGCGATCCAACAGCGGAGCCGTCAACAGCTCACCGACAAACGGCGTCAGGGAAGGGACATCGGCCCTGATCAGCGCCAGGGCGTCGTCGCGGTTCTCCCACAGTAACTCGTCGGGGTACTCCAGCAGCAGACCGATCACTTTCAGGATCCGCATCACTCGCCCTCCCCATGCTTACGCACGCCGCTGACGTCGATGGCGTCGATCCGCCGGCTGTTAAACAGGTTGAATTTCGTATCTGACCCGTGGCAGCCATCGCCAAAGGTAAAGCCGCAGCCGTTACGTTCCGGAAAGGCATCCTCCGCCAGTTCGCGATGGCTGGTGGGGATCACGAAGCGGTCTTCGTAGTTGGCGATCGCCAGATAGCGATACATCTCTTCGACCTGCTCAACGCTGAGGCCCACCTCTTCAATGGCGCGGGTATCGGTGACGCCCTCGACGGTTTGCGAGCGCTTGTAGTGGCGCATCGCCATCATCCGTTTCAGCGCGCGCAAGACCGGTCCGGTATCGCCGGCGCTCAGCAGATTCGCCAGGTATTGCACCGGGATGCGCAGACTCTCAACCGCCGGCAGGATGTTGCCGTTGCTCGGTAAGCCGCCGGCGTCGGCAACCGACTGGATCGGCGACAGGGGCGGCACGTACCAGACCATCGGCAGGGTGCGATACTCCGGATGCAGCGGCAGAGCCAGCTTCCAGTCCATCGCCAGCTTATAGACCGGCGATTTCTGCGCCGCCTCAATGACGTTGTGCGGGATCCCTTGCTTTAGCGCTTCCTCGATGACCGCCGGATCGTTTGGATTAAGGAACACCTCGCACTGGCGCTCATAGAGGTCGGTTTCATGTTCGGTACTGGCCGCCTCTTCAATGCGGTCGGCGTCATACAGCAGTACGCCAAGATAGCGGATGCGCCCGACGCAGGTTTCTGAGCAGACCGTTGGCTGCCCGGACTCAATGCGCGGATAGCAGAAGATGCATTTTTCCGACTTACCGCTCTTCCAGTTAAAGTAGATTTTTTTGTACGGGCAGCCGCTGATGCACATCCGCCAGCCGCGGCATTTATCCTGATCGATCAGTACGATGCCATCTTCCTCACGCTTGTAGATGGCGCCGCTCGGGCAGGTGGCCACGCAGCTCGGGTTGAGGCAGTGCTCGCACAGGCGCGGGAGATACATCATGAAGGTATTTTCGAACTGGCCGTACATCTCTTTTTGCATGGCTTCGAAGTTACGGTCGCGGGCGCGTTTCTCGAATTCGCCGCCGAGCAGCTCCTCCCAGTTCGGGCCCCAGTTAATCTTATCCATACGCTCGCCGCTGATCAGCGAGCGCGGGCGGGCGGTCGGCAGATATTTGCCCTCCGGCGCGTTGTGCAGGTGCTGGTAGTCATAGGTAAAGGGTTCGTAGTAATCGTCGATCGCCGGCAGCACCGGGTTGGCGAAAATCTTCGATAATACGCTGACCCGATTGCCGAGGCGGGGCGTCAGCTTACCGCTAATGCCGCGGATCCAGCCGCCTTGCCACTGATCCTGGTCCTCCCAGTTTTTGGGGTAGCCAATGCCCGGTTTGGTCTCCACGTTATTGAACCACGCGTACTCCATGCCTTCGCGGCTGCTCCAGACGTTTTTACAGGTGACCGAGCAGGTGTGACAGCCGATGCATTTGTCCAGATTCAGCACCATTCCAACCTGAGAACGGATTTTCATTTTTTCGCCTCCTGTACCTGATCGCGACCTTCGTCATCCAGCCAGGCAATATTCTTCATTTTGCGGATCATGATGAACTCGTCGCGGTTCGATCCGACGGTGCCGTAGTAGTTAAAGCCATAGGCCAGCTGGGCGTAGCCGCCAATCATGTGCGTTGGCTTCGGACAGACGCGGGTTACCGAGTTATGAATGCCGCCGCGACGACCGGTCACTTCCGAACCCGGGATATTCATAATCCGTTCCTGAGCGTGGTACATCATGGTCATCCCCGGCGGCACCCGCTGGCTCACCACCGCCCGCGCGGTGAGAGCCCCGTTGGCGTTGAACGCTTCAATCCAGTCGTTATCTTCAATGCCCAGCTCTTTCGCGTCGGTTTCGCTAAGCCAGACGATCGGCCCGCCGCGCGACAGCGTCAGCATCAGCAGGTTTTCGCTATAGGTGGAGTGGATCCCCCACTTCTGGTGCGGCGTCAGGAAATTCAGCGCTTTTTCCGGAAAGCCGTTTGGCGGCACGGCCTTCATCTGGCTGACGCTGCGGGTATCAATGGGCGGGCGATAGGCTACCAGGCTTTCGCCGAAGGCGCGCATCCACGGATGGTCCTGATACAACTGCTGGCGGCCGGAGAGGGTGCGCCATGGGATCAGCTCATGCACGTTGGTATAACCGGCATTGTAGGAGACGTGCTCGCTTTCCAGTCCGGACCACGTCGGGCTGGAGATAATTTTGCGCGGCTGCGCCTGAATATCGCGAAAGCGGATCTTCTCATCCTCTTTATTGAGCGCCAGATGGGTATGATCGCGGCCGGTAAACTCTCCCAGCGCCTGCCAGGCTTTCACCGCCACCTGGCCGTTGGTTTCCGGGGCGAGGCTGAGAATAACTTCGGAGGCGTCAATGGCGCTGTCGATCCGCGGCCGGCCTTTGGCCGGACCGTCGGGCTTGACGTAGTTAAGCTTGCCGAGGAAATCGACTTCGCTTTGCGTATTCCACGCAATGCCTTTCCCGCCGTTGCCGAGCTTATCGAGCAGCGGGCCGAGAGAGGTGAAGCGGTCCCAGGTGGCCGGGTAGTCGCGTTCCACCAGGGCAATGGACGGTGCGGTTTTGCCTAGAATGAGATCGCATTCGCCTTTGCGCCAGTCAAGCACCTCGAACGGCTGCGACAGTTCGCCGGGAGAATCATGCTGCAGTGGGACCAGCACCACATCGGTCTCTTTGCCAAGATGGCCGACGCAGACCTGCGAGAAGGATTTAGCGATATCCTTGTAGATCTCCCAGTCGCTTTTCGCCTCCCAGGCCGGGTCGACGGCGGCGGAGAGCGGGTGGATAAACGGGTGCATGTCCGAGGTGTTCATATCGTCTTTTTCATACCAGGTGGCGGTCGGCAGGACAATATCGGAGAAGAGACAGGTACTGGACATGCGGAAATCCAGCGTCACCAGCAGGTCGAGTTTTCCCTCAATCGCCGCGGTCTGCCACTCGACTTCCTCAGGTTTTACCTCATCGCTGGCGCCCAGTTCATCACCCTGAATACCGCTGTCGGTCCCGAGCAGGTATTTCAACATGTACTCATGCCCCTTACCGGACGATCCCAGCAGGTTTGAGCGCCAGATAAACAGGTTGCGCGGATGGTTTTTGCCGCTATCCGGCTGCTCGGCGGCAAAGCGAATATCGCCTGATTTTAACGACTGGACGGTGAACTCCGCGGGGGAGAGCCCGGCGGCCTCGGCCTGCTGCTTAATGGTCAGCGGGTTGACGTTGAGCTGGGGCGCAGAAGGTAACCAGCCCATCCGTTCCGCACGGACGTTGAAGTCGATAAGGCTGCCGCTAAATTTGCTGGCGTCGGCCAGCGGCGACAGCAGCTCCTGCGCGGTCAGTTTTTCGTAGCGCCACTGGCTGGCGTGGTTGTAGAAATAAGAGGTACTGTTCATCTGCCGCGGCGGACGACTCCAGTCCAGGGCGAACGCCAGCGGCAGCCAGCCGGTCTGCGGGCGCAGTTTCTCCTGACCGACATAGTGCGACCAGCCGCCGCCGCTCTGGCCGACGCAGCCGCAGAATACCAGCAGATTAATCATCCCGCGGTAGTTCATATCCATGTGGTACCAGTGGTTCACCCCGGCGCCGAGGATAATCATTGAGCGGCCGTGGGTCTTATGCGCCGTATCGGCAAACTCGCGGGCGATTTGTTCGATATGTTGACGCGGTACGCCGGTGATCTGCTCCGCCCATGCCGGGGTATAGGCTTTGACCTCGGCGAAATCCTTCGCCGCATTGACATCGTCAAGCCCTCGATCCAGACCGTAGTTGGCCAGAATCAGGTCATAGACGCTGACCACCAGGCCGTTTTCGCCACTGGCCAGCGTCAGCTGTTTAGCCGGTAGCGGGTGAAGGGTCACCGGTGACTGCGCTACGCTGCGAAAATGCGGGTTTTCGTTGCCGCCAAAGTAGGGGAAGCCCACCGACACCACGCTGTCGCGAATATCCAGCAGCGACAGCTTAAGCTCGACATCTTTGCCGTCTGCCCGTTGTTCGAGATTCCATTTGCCTTTTTCGCCCCAGCGAAAGCCGATGGAGCCGTTCGGCGCCACCAGTTCCCCGTCGCTGTTATAGGCCACGGTTTTCCATTCCGGGTTATTACTTTCTCCGAGACCGTCAAGCAGGTCGGAAGCACGCAGCATACGGCCCGGCGTATAGCTGCCGTCGTCGCGCGGCTCGAGTATCACCAGCATCGGCATGTCGGTGTAGGTCCGGCAGTAGTTGAGAAAGTAATCGCTCGGTTTATCGAGGTGGAAGGCTTTGAGGATCACATGGCCCATGGCCATCGCCAGCGCGCTGTCGGTGCCTTGCTTCGGCGCCAGCCACTGGTCGCAGAGCTTAGCGACTTCCGAATAGTCCGGCGTGATGGCGATAGTTTTGGTGCCCTTGTAGCGCACTTCGGTAAAGAAGTGGGCGTCCGGGGTTCGGGTCTGCGGCACGTTGGAGCCCCAGGCAATAATGTAGCTGGAGTTGTACCAGTCGGCGGATTCCGGCACGTCGGTCTGTTCGCCCCAGGTCATCGGCGAGGCGGGGGGCAGATCGCAGTACCAGTCATAAAAGCTCAGGCAGGTGCCGCCAATCAACGATAAATAGCGAGTGCCCGCGGCGTAGGAGACCATCGACATCGCCGGGATCGGCGAGAAGCCGGCGACGCGGTCCGGGCCATAGTGTTTGATGGTCCAGACGTTGGCGGCGGCGATGAGCTGGTTCAGCTCTTTCCAGCTGGAGCGGACAAAACCGCCTTTGCCGCGCGCCGCTTTATAGCTGCGGGTTTTTGCCGGATCCTGCATGATGCTATCCCATGCCAGCACCGGGTCGGGATGCTGCGCCAGGGCTTCGCGCCACAGCTCAATCAGTCGTTTACGCGCCAGGGGGTACTTCAGGCGGTTGGCGCTGTAGAGATACCAGGAGTAGCTGGCGCCGCGCGGGCAGCCGCGCGGTTCGTGATTTGGCAGATCCGGCCGGGTGCGCGGATAATCGGTCTGCTGGGTTTCCCAGGTAACGAGGCCGTTTTTGACGTAAATTTTCCAGCTGCAGGAGCCGGTGCAGTTCACACCGTGCGTGGAGCGGACAATTTTGTCGAACTGCCAGCGTTGACGGTAGCTATCTTCCCAGTCACGGTTGTTGTTGTAGACCTGGCCGTGGCCGTTGGCAAAAGTCTCGCCCTTCTGCTTAAAGTAGCGAAAGCGATCCAGAAGTTTACTCATGACATTTCTCCTGCTCCGATGATGTCCGGCATCGTGCCACCCGGCCGGATGAGCGAACGAACTCGTAAGCCGCTATCCGGCAGATAAATCGTTATGGTTAAGCGGGTTTACGGCGGCCGTAGACCAGCCAGGTCACCAGCACGCAAACCACATAGAAGACAAAAAAGACTTTCATCGCGCCAACCGGTGAGCCGGTCATCGCCAGCGAGGTGCCGAAGGCTTTCGGAATAAAGAAGCCGCCGATGGCGCCGATCGCCGAGATAAAGCCCAGCGCGGCAGCGGTATCGGTCACCGCCTCGTGCTGCGCTTCTTCATCGCTGCCGCCGCGCTGTTTTACGCTGTCGATGGTGAGCTGGCGGAAGATGACGGCGATCATCTGGAAGGTGGAGCCGCTTCCCAGACCGGCGGTTAAAAAGAGCCCCATAAACACCACGTAGAAAGCGAGAAAGCTGCCGGAGCCGCTGCCTGGCAGGGTCAGAAACAGCAGGCCGGTAAACAGCGCCATCAGGACGAAGTTAACCAGCGTCACCCGCACGCCGCCGAGACGGTCGGAGATGATCCCGCCGAACGAGCGCGCCAGCGCGCCGATGAACGGTCCAAAGAAGGCGAGCTTGAGGATATCGACCGCGGGAAACTGGGTTTTCGCCAGCATGGCAAAGCCGGCGGAAAAGCCGATGAACGAGCCAAACGTCGCCAGATAGAGCAGGCTTAACAGCCACATATGCGGTCGCTTGAGCACGGGAAGCTGATCGCGAATCGAGGCCTTTGAACCGGCGATATCGTTCATGCCGAACCATGCCGCGACGGTGGCGAGCAGCAGCAGCGGTACCCAGACGAGCGCCGCATTACTCAGGGTGATTGTCGAACCATCGGGCTGGGTGACGCCATGGACGCCGAGAAAGGTGAAGAGCGGCAGGAAGATGACCGCCGGGGCGACCATCTGCATCACGCTTACGCCCAGATTGCCAAGGCCGCCGTTGACTCCCAGCGCGCTGCCCTGTTTCGCTTTGGGGAAAAAGAAACTGATATTTCCCATGCTGGAAGCAAAATTCGCTCCGGCAAAACCGCACAGCAGCGCAATAATAATAAATACCCAGAACGGAGTAGTAATATTCTGGATTGCCACCCCTAACCAAATACAAGGCACGATCAGGATAACGGTACTTAATACGGTCCAGTAGCGCCCGCCAAAAAGGGGTACCATAAAGGAGTAGGGGACCCGTAATATCGCGCCGGAAAGTGAAGGCAGGGCGGTTAATAAAAAAAGCTGGTCGGTGGTGAAATGAAAACCGACCTTATTGAGATTGACCGCTACGGCGCTGAATAACATCCATACGCAGAAAGCAAGTAGCAGACAGGCCACTGATATCCATAGATTTCTTCGCGCAATGGCTTGGCCTTTATTTTCCCAGAACGCCTTGTTTTCAGGCCGCCAGTTGTTCAAAAGGTAATGATTATCTTTATCATTCTGCACCGACATATTGCCCTCTACTTGCCCGGAAAGGAGTAAATAAATAAGGTCAACAGCTGAATACAAGGGGATAGTGAATAACGCTTAATTTGCGTTATCTATGAAGCGTAGATAAAAAAAACGTGCTGACAGAGAGCACGTGGTAAGCGTAGTGGAATTAATTGTTACTAAATGTAAATATGCCTAAAACAACTCCAGCGTAATCATCTTATTTACATAGCGGCTAAACGCCGCCTCATCCAGGGCCTGCGCGTCCAGCGCATAAATCCCGTCGAGGCCGCACACCAGGGCGATAAAGCGCCAGGCGATATCCGCCGCAGGCTCAGCCGACCGAAATTCGCCGCTGGCGAGGCCCTGCTCGATGATGGCGACGGTCTCGGCATGCCACATATTCATGGTCAGCAGGTAGGCCGCTTTGATGTCCGGATCGCTGTCGGCCAGCACCTGGCCTTCGCGCCACAGGCGGATATAGGGTTCCAGTCGGCCATCCTCGCTGCCGATCATCGAGAACAAGCGCTCGCGCCAGCTGGCGTCCTCAGCCACCAGCGGCATGTCGAGCATCTCGCGGATCAGGCGGATGAAAACCTGCGCTTTCAGCTCGCCGATGGAGGTGAAGTGGTGGTGCAGCTGCCCGGCGGCCACCTGGGCTTCGCGGGCGATCTGCCGCACGGTCATGGCGGCAAAGCCGCCGCGCAGGGCCAGGCGCATGGCGGCCTGCATAATCCCTTCCCGTCGCGCATCACGTTGTAAATAGTGCATAGAACCCCGCTGTCATCTGGCTTTGGCCGAGTGTAACAAAAAGTTGGACATGTGTTCAACAATCCGGCAGGATCGCCATCCTGGACGTGTGTCCAATATTCAATATTGATTGAGGTACAAGCTATGTCACGGCAATGGATGACGCTGATGGCGATTTTGCTGGTTTATATTCCGGTGGCGATTGACGCTACGGTGTTGCATGTGGCCGCGCCGACCCTCAGCGTGGCGCTGGGTAGCAGCGGCAATGAGCTGTTGTGGATCATTGATATCTACTCATTAGTGATGGCCGGGATGGTGCTGCCGATGGGCGCCCTTGGCGATAAGATCGGCTTTAAGCGCCTGCTGCTGCTCGGCAGCGCCATTTTTGGCATCGCCTCGCTGTGCGCCGCGCTGTCGCCGACGGCCATGACGCTGATTGCCTCACGCGCTTTGCTGGCGGTGGGGGCGGCGATGATCGTCCCGGCGACGCTGGCCGGGATCCGCAGCACCTTTGCCGAGGCCAGCCAGCGCAATATGGCGCTGGGGCTGTGGGCAGCGGTCGGCTCCGGCGGCGCGGCCTTCGGCCCGCTGGTGGGCGGTATCCTGCTGGAGCATTTCTACTGGGGGTCGGTGTTCCTGATCAATGTGCCGATCGTGCTGGTGGTTATCGCGATTAACGCGAAAGTGGTGCCGCGCCAGCCCGCGCGCCGCGAACAGCCGCTCAATCTACTGCAGGCGCTCGTTTTGATTGCCGCGATCCTGATGCTGGTGTTTAGCGCGAAATCGGCGCTGAAGGGCCAGCTGGCGCTGTGGCTCACCGCGCTGGTGGCGCTCGGCGGGGCGGCGATGTTAACCTGGTTTATCCGCAAGCAGCTGTCGGCGGCCCGCCCGATGGTGGATATGCGCCTGTTCACCCATCGCATAATCTTAAGCGGGGTGATGATGGCGATGACGGCCCTGATTACCCTGGTCGGTTTTGAGCTGCTGATGGCCCAGGAGCTGCAGTTTGTGCACCAGAAAACGCCGTTCGAGGCGGGGATATTTATGCTGCCGGTAATGGTGGCCAGCGGCTTCAGCGGCCCGATTGCCGGCCTGCTGGTGTCGCGGCTTGGGCTGCGCGAGGTGGCGACCGGCGGGATGCTGCTCAGCGCCTTCAGCTTTCTCGGCCTGGCGTTGACCGATTTCAGTACCCAGCAGTGGCTGGCCTGGGGGCTGATGACGCTGCTGGGCTTTAGCGTGGCCAGCGCGCTGCTGGCCTCCAGTTCCGCGATTATGGCGGCAGCGCCGAAGGAGAAAGCGGCGGCCGCCGGGGCGATTGAAACCATGGCCTATGAGCTGGGCGCCGGTCTCGGCATAGCGCTGTTCGGCCTGATCCTGACCCGCAGCTACAGCGCCTCTATTGCGCTGCCGTCTGGCCTGAGTGGCACCATGGCGCAGCAGGCGGCGTCATCGATTGGCGAGGCGGTGAGTCTGTCCCAGGCGCTGCCCGCCGGGGTGGCGCAGGCGCTGATGGCGGCGGCGAAGACGGCTTTTATTCAGGCTCATAGCCTGGTGCTGGCGACGGCGGGTGTATTGCTTCTGCTGCTGGCCGCCGGGATCTGGCGCAGCCTCGCCACCGTGGCGAAACCGCAGTCGGCGCTATAGCTGCAGCGACAGATCCATCGCCGCGCGCCGTAGCGGAGCGAGGGCCTTCTCTTTTAACGCCGCGGCGCAGACCGTCGCGGCAGGTACCCCGACATTCAGGGCGGCCACCACCTGACCGTGACGCGACAGCACGGGTACCGCCAGCGAGCACAAGCCTACCTCGATCTGCCGGTCGGCGAGGGCATAGCCCTGCATGCGCACCCGAGCGATCTCTGCACGTAAACCGGACAAATCGCACAGGGTATGCGGAGTGTAGCGAATAAGCGTAGCCCGTGACAACGTCACTTCCAGCTGTTCCTCCGGCAGCGAGCTCAGCAACACCCGCCCCATCGACGTGGCCCACGCCGGCAGGCGGCTGCCGCGCCCCAGATCGATGCTCAGTAAATTAATGACCGCCGCGCGGGCAATATAGAGCACGTTATCCCCGTCGAGCGTGGCCGCCGAACAGGATTCGCCGAGCGCTTTGCCAAGATTATCCAGCGCCGTCTGCGCCACCTTGGCCAGCGGCGTGCCTGCCAGATAGGCGTGGCCGACGGCCAGCACCCGGGGGAGCAGTTCATAGCTACGGCCATCCGGACTGTGCACCATGCCCAGCGCGGCGAGGGTATACAAACAGCGGCGTACCGCCGCGCGCGAGATTTGCGTTTTCTGGCTGAGCTGGGAAATGGTCAGCCGCTGGCGCTGGGGGGTGAAGGCGTTAAGGACCTCCAGCCCGCGGGCCAGAGATAGCATAAAGTTAGGGTCGTGCTCGGCCTGCCTGGCGCTCAGCGTATTGGGAATATTGTCGCTCATCGCATCCTTCTCCGTTGCAGCGTAAAGCTTACGGCAGATCACTATACCTTGCGCAAAATGGGGCGCGCTGAATTGTGCCGGTTTTACCACCACGATCACATTAATAACCGTCTTTTAACAAACGCGTCGATAATCGCACAACATTTCGATTATCGCCGTTGACCATCCGCCAGGCTGAACCCTATTGTCAATGGCACAGACCCCCGTTATGGATGTGGGTACAAAAAGTTATATATCTCATCAGGAACAGAAAATGACTGCCACCGTAGAGCAAATCGAGAGCTGGATTGTGGATGTCCCGACCATCCGGCCGCATAAATTGTCGATGACCACCATGGGCTGCCAGTCGCTGGTGATCGTGCGCCTTACCCGTTCCGACGGCATCTGCGGCATCGGCGAAGCCACCACCATCGGCGGCTTGAGCTATGGCGTTGAGAGCCCCGAGGCCATCTCGTCGGCGATCACCCATTATCTGACGCCGCTGTTGAAAGGGCAGCCGGCCGATAACCTGAATGCGCTGACCGCCCGCATGAACGGCGCCATTAAAGGCAACACCTTTGCGAAGTCCGCCATCGAAACCGCGCTGCTCGACGCTCAGGGCAAAGCCTTAGGTCTGCCGATATCAGCCCTGCTCGGCGGCGCGTTGCAAACGGCGTTGCCGGTGCTGTGGACCTTAGCCAGCGGCGATACCGCGAAAGATATCGCTGAAGGAGAAAAACTGTTGGCCGAAGGCCGCCACCGGGCGTTCAAACTGAAGATCGGCGCGCGTGAACTCGCCACCGACCTGCGTCATACCCGCGCCATCGTTGAAGCGTTAGGCGACCGCGCCAGCATCCGTGTCGACGTCAATCAGGCCTGGGACGCTGCCACCGGCGCGAAAGGCTGCCGCGAACTGGCGGCGATGGGCGTCGATCTTATCGAACAGCCGGTCAGCGCCCAAGATAATGCCGCCCTGGTGCGGCTAAGCCAGCAAATTGAAACCGCGATCCTCGCGGATGAAGCGGTCGCGACCGCTTACGATGGTTATCAGCTGGCGCAGCAGGGCTTTACCGGCGCTTACGCGCTGAAAATCGCCAAAGCCGGGGGGCCGAACAGCGTGCTGGCGCTGGCCCGCGTCGCGCAGGCGGCAGGGATTGGCCTGTACGGCGGCACCATGCTGGAAGGCACCGTAGGGACCGTGGCTTCTCTGCACGCCTGGTCGACGCTGCCGCTGCAGTGGGGTACCGAGATGTTCGGCCCGCTGTTGCTGAAAGACGATATTGTCAGCGTGCCGCTCACCTTTGCCGACGGTCAGGTGGCGCTGCCGCAAACGCCGGGCCTTGGCGTCGAGCTGGATGAAGACAAACTGCATTTTTATACCCGCCAGCCGTAGCGGGGGACAGGAGAAAAAAATGT